>NCJR01000004.1 GCA_002282555.1 Rhodobacterales bacterium 34-62-10 | reverse complement strand
AGTGCCGCCAGTTGCGCCAGTTGCGGCTCAACCCGCAGGCGAACCTCCATCACCTCGGAGAAATTGGCATCCAATCCGGCATGTTCGGCCAGCGTGTCCGGGCGTGGCCCCGCAAATGTGCCGGCACCCTGCCGCCGCCAGACCAGACCTTCCGCCTCCAGCACCTCAAGCGCACGGCGCACCGAGCGGCGGCTGATGCCCAAGGTCTCGGCAAGCTGGCGCTCTGTCGGCAGCCGACTGTCACCCGTGGCCGGGATGTCGCGGAGCAAAGTGCGCAACCGCTCCAGTGCGAGGGACGAGTTGTCACGATCAAGGTCTGGCATGCGGAACCTTTGTGAACCAATTCAGAATGGGTCCATCATGGGCAATATTGACCGCAGCGCAACAAAAAAACTCCCTGAGTACCTGATTTGGATGTTTCAGATCAAAAAATGCGCAAAATCGTGCCTGAAGCTCATGTTCACTTGCTGTGAAGGTCGCAGGTTCGGGATGACAAGATGCGAGGGGGAGTGATTCTTGATATTTGGTCCGCTGCTCTGCCACTGTTTTCGTCAGATCATCACCTGGTGAGTTCGACTCCGGGGCTGTGGCGGTCTATCGTGATGGCGGACCAATCCTAGTCCTTTGGTCCGACCTTATGCGGCGTCCGGCACGGTCTGGCGCAGGATGGGGCTGGGCAGAATGTGGAAAGGAAATGCGATCATGATTTCGCAATACGCATGGTATCTGCGCGATTTGCTCAAGAAGGTCTGGGTCCGGGTCGCAAGCTTCGCTGTGTTTGCCCTGCTTTCGGTATGGTTGGCGCGCGTGCTGTCGCCTTTTCTGACGGCGGATATCGCGCTCAAGACCGGATCTGACGCGGCGGAGGAACTTCTGACGATTTTGACCACATCCATGCTGGCGGTGACCACCTTTTCGCTCTCGATTGCTGTCTCGGCTTTTGCTGCGGCTGCCAGCACCGCGACGCCGCGCGCTGTCGTGCTTTTGCAGGAAGATCGCACGACCCAGAACGTTCTGGCCACGTTTCTGGGAGCGTTCCTGTTCGGGCTTGTCGGGCTGATCGCCCTGAATGCCGATCTTTATGATGATGCGGGCCTTGTGGTGATCTTTGGTTTCACTGTCGTGGTCATCGGTCTGGTGGTCGTGGCCTTGATACGGTGGATTGATCATCTGATGTCATTCGGGCGGATGCGCGATACCCTTGACCGGGTCGAGGCGGCGACGACACGGGCACTGGATCTGCGTCTGAACGATCCTTATTTCGGTGGTCACCGGCTTGTGGGTCTGCCTGATGACGTGATGATACCCGTCCCCAGCCGCGAGACCGGCTATGTCCAACATATCGACATGCCGACCATTCAGGACTGCGCCAAGACACTTGAAGCGCAGGTCTATCTCAATGCGCTGCCGGGACGTTTTGTTGTCAAGGGAGCGCCGTTGATGTGGGTGTCGACGCGCAAACTTGATGATCAACGGCGGGATCGGTTCTGTGCAGCGGTCACTTTGGGGACCAGCCGCACATTCGAGGGGGATCCGCGTTTCGGCTTGATCGTGCTGTCCGAGATCGCGTCGCGCGCCTTGTCACCGGCGGTGAATGATCCGGGCACGGCGATCGACATTCTTGGGCGCTTGGTGCGGATCTTGTCCTTGTGGCAGGACAGGGCTGTCCCCAACGTGCGATACGACGCGGTCCACGTTCCTGCGGTCACCCCCCAGGAAGCGGTTGAGGACGCGTTTCGCCCGATTTCGCGGGACGGAGCCAGCATCGTCGAGTTGCAGATACGGCTGCAGAAATCTCTGAGGGCGCTGAGCGCACTGTCACCCACTGCCTTTGCCGTTCCTGCCACCCGCATGGCCGAGGACGCGGTCGCCAGAGCCGAGGCTGCGGGTATTGCGTGTTTTGATCTGGCGGAAATCCGGGCTGTTGCGGGATTGTCGGGCGACGTTGTCCACCCAGACGCCCGTCCCCTGTCAGAGCGGAACGCCCGTCCGTCCGAGTATATCTAGGGTCGATGGCTGCCCGGCACCACAGGATGCGGTATGGCACTTCAAGCATATCATCTTAAGGTAGATTATAGGCAGATTTTTTCAGGCATAAGATCGAATTTCTGGGCGTGTTCAAATGAACACAACTGAAAAAAACATTATTAAATAGATAGTTGAAAGTCATTTAGGGCATAAAATTATCTAAAGTTGAGTATACCAACGTACAGGTAGTGGATCAGAGGCGGGCAACGCCCATCCGCAGTGTGCCATTTTGGGCGGGTCCTCGGACCGGTCCGCGTCGCCGGGTTTCCTGCGGCGAATGCGTGGTGCGGAGCAGGATATTTGAGGGAAGCGACAGTATGAGAATGACATATGGAAAAGCAGAATCCGACAGGTGGTTGTGGCGACGGATCAGTCGTAGCCTGTTGATTGCAGTTTTCGGAATGAATGCCCCGATCGCGATGGGGCAGGATCTGGTGTACACACCGATCAATCCATCGTTTGGCGGAAGCCCGTTGAATTCGTCGCATCTTTTGTCCACGGCAAATGCGCAGCGCTCCGCGACGGCGCGGGATTCGGATGACGATGACGTCGTGGGCGGTGCCGCGATTGACACCCCCGGCAGTTCAAATGCGGATTTGTTTGTGCGTCAGCTTGAGGGTCGCCTTTTGTCTGCGTTGGCCAGTCAGGTGACTGACGCGATCTTTGGTGAGAATCCGCAAGAGGGTGGGTTGGTCACGTTCGGGACCACCACGGTCGAATTCCAGAGAACACTTGATTCCATTCGTCTGGTCATCATCGACTCGCTCGACGGGACCGTCACCGAGATCGTTGTGCCGCAACTGGTTACGAACGGCTGAATTTCATTCCTGAAGAATACGACGTCCGCACACGGGCGCATCTTTATTGAGGCAGCACATGACAGAACACATGACCCCTTGGCATCGCCGGGCACGCGCCATCGCCATGGCAGTGACCGCGGCAATGGCGCTTGCGGGGTGCGCCGGCCAGTTGCCGGACGCTTATGAAAGTGAATACATCGCCAGCGTCGGCAACCTGACAACGCAGAACCGCGCGCTTCGCGAGATTCCTCCCCCCAAGCATCGCGTGATCGTATCGGTCTACGACTTCCCCGATCTGACCGGTCAGTACCGCGAGCGAGAGAACGTGCAGTCAGTATCACGCGCTGTCACACAGGGCGGTGCTCCCATCCTGATCGGTGCCTTGCAGGATGCGGGCAATCGTCGCTGGTTTACGGTGCTTGACCGTTCCAACCTTGAGGCACTGGTGCGCGAGCGCACGATCGTCACCGAAATGCGCCGTCAGTATCGCGGCGAGACGACGGTCGATCCGAGCGCGCTGGCGCCCTTGGCGCATGCCGGGATCATCCTGCAAGGCGGGATCATCGGCTATGACACCAATACGATGACTGGCGGTGCGGGCGCGCGCTATCTGGGCATCGGGGCGGATCGCAAGTGGAAACTGGATGTGGTCACTGTCAGCCTGCGGGCCGTGTCGACCGCCACCGGTGAGGTGCTGGCCAATGTGGTCGTGCGTAAACCTTTGGCATCTTTTGCCGACCGTGGCAGCGTGTTCAGCTATGTGGCCTTGGACGAACTGCTTGAGGTCGAGGTGGGGCGTGCGAGCAACGAGCCGCGCCAGATCGCCGTGCAGCAAGCCATCGAAAAAGCTGTCATGGCGCTGATTGCCGAGGGCACAGAGGCTGGTATCTGGGGTTTTGAGAGCGATGCGGAGGGTCAGCAGTATCTGGCTGGCTATCGTACCCAGCTTTACGATGGCGAAGTGCCTGCGTCGGCGAACAACCGCGGGCGTCCGATGACGACCAACCCTGCCGCCACGGTTCAGACCCGACCGCGCGAGATGCCTCGCGTCAGTGAGAGGGCGCTGACACCTGCTGCGCCGGGCACACCCAGTGCTGGCGCCCAGTCACCCATTGCGCTTCCACCGATTGGCGCCCAGCCAGACGAAACCGTAGGTTGACCCAAACTCGACGCAACCCGGCAGGTCATGGATTGCGCGCAAGAAAGGTCCTGAGGATCGCGCATGGTGGTCGGATGCCGACTTTGCCAAGATTGCTCAATCATGAGTAATGAATTCTGTTTTCATGGTGCGGGCTGCGTGGTAGCCTTAAGTATAATTCAGGAGACATGTTATGATTGATTTTCAAAGCTTTTTACGAACGGGCCTCTATGCCTCCATTCTTTGGTCGGGCGCGTCCATGGCGACTGCGGGGGATGGCAACCAGATCTATATTCTGCAGCAAAGTCCGCTTGGGCTGTACGGCGGCAATACCCTGAATGTGGATCAGAGCGGCGCGACCGGGTCCACGGTCGCAGGTGATTTTGGCACAGGCTCCAGTGCCGCGCCCGCGGTGCAGGACGGGATCGGCAATAGTGGCCGGATCGACATTTCCGGTATCGGTGGGCAGGTTGCCTTTGTGCAGTCCGGTATCGGCAATGATGGGTCTGTCAGCCTGTCATCGGCGCTGGGCATGGCCTCTTTGCAACAGGACGGCAACGCCAATACAGCAAGCCTGACGGTCGATCCGCTGGGGTTGAGCGGCGCGGTTTTGCAGGTGGGGAACGGCAATCAGGCCGACTTGTCGGTGGGGGCCGGTGCGACCGGCACGCTGGTGCAGAAGGGCGACAACAACCAGTTCGGATTTGCGGTCAGCGGTGCCGGGACGACCGCAAGCTATACGGCGATCGGGAACAATCTGACGCCGGTGGGAACGGGACCCGTCGTCATTTCAAACGGTGCATCGGTCACGATCACGCAGACCCAGATGCAGTGAGCGGGACAATGAGGTTGCGGCAGATTTTCCTGATGAAAGCGGTGGTCCTTGCGGCAGGGCTTGCGTTGCTGCCGGGGGGGGCACGATCGGATGAGGCCGCGCCTGCCAGTGGTCAGATCGATATTCAGCAAGTGGGCGATGGTTTCAGCGTGACGGGTCTGGTCACCGGCCATGCCCAAACCGATGTTCAGGCCGAGTTGACGATAGCAAAGCGCGATGCCGCGGGTCAGGTCAGCAGCACGCAGGGGCGTGCGCTGACGCTGGAGCCCGGCGTGACGCAGACCTTGGCGCAAAGCACGCTGTCACTTGATCCCGGTGGTCAGATCGAAGCTGTGCTGACGCTCAGCCGTGATGGGGTGACGTTCGAGCGCGTCACGGGTGCCGTGCGCGATGGCCGGATCGAAACCCAGTGACACTTACTTGGAACAAGACGGCATGACAGGTTTCCTGATGAAAAAGGCAGCTGCGTTTGGTTGCGCACTTTCGGCGTTGGCGGTGATGGCTGCGCCGGCGCTTGCGCAGTCGGAGGAAGAACTGGTCGCGGCTTTCTCGGGCGACTGGTATGTTTTCGATCCTGCTTTCCGCAGTGGTGGAGCCGAATGCAAGATCACACTGGACCCGGAGATGGCAGCCACGGTCAGCGGATGTGGCGCAGCTTTGATCGGGATCGCCACATGGCGGATCGAAGACGGTCAGATCATGCTGGCGGATGGGGCGGATCAGGTGGTCGCGGCACTGGGCGGCAATCAGCAGCGGATCACAGGAACACTGGTGGATAGTGGTCAGGGTCTGATTGTCGAGCGTGCCGAAGGCGATGGGGCGGCGGTGGCAATCCGCAACGCGTTGGGGCGGCACCGCTGCTATTTCATCGGGTTTACACGCAGCTGCGCGGGATCTGATGAGATGGCTGCGCCGCAACCTTCGGCCGAGGATCCCTCGTTGGGGCGAATTGAGGTTCTGGCCAATCTGAACGTGCGCACGCAGCCCCGTCGCGATGCGGCTGTGATCGGTGTGGTTCAGGAAGGCACGCCGGTTGCCGTGGATTACTGTACTGTCGCCTCGGACGGCGTCTGGTGCCGTGCCGTCTTTGGAACGCAGGCGGGCTGGCTTGCCAAAACCGCCCTGCGCCAGAATGAATGGCCGATCATCACCTACCGTATCAGCACCGAGTGAACCTCGGTCAGCCGATATGAAAAGACCCGGATCGCCGCGTGGTGATCCGGGTCTTTCCGTTTGCAGATATCCTGTCCGGCGCGGGGACGGACAGGACGGCGGGGATTACTGCGAGATGGCCGCGTTGTTGCCGGTACCCGTCTGGCTGAAGCTGGCGACGTTGCTGTTGCCAGTCTGTGCAACGGCGACCTGGTTCATGTCGCCGGTGATGCTGCCGGTGATGGCGTTGCCGTCACCATCCTGATCATAGGCGAAAGCGTTGCTATCCCCCACGATATCCAGTGCTGCCATGTTGAATGCACCATTTTGCATGATGTCACCCGAGGCAAGGCCAAGCAGTACGGCATTGCCGGTAAAGCCGATGTTGCGGCCGTTGAAATCGCCAAGGATCGTCAGCGTGGCGGTGTTGTCATCGCCATACTGTTCGACCTGCGCCATGTTGAAATCTCCGGTCTTGTTGGCGGTGATGGTGTTGCGGCTGCCATATTGCACACCGTCCAGAGCATTGCCGTCACCGGTCTGCGTCAGGGTCATACGGTTCAGTGTCGACGTGACATCGATCCCCTGCTTCAGGTCGAAGTTGTTGCCATTGCCGGTTTGCAGCACGGCAATCGCATTGTCATTCGAGCCCCGTGTCACGGCAGTGGAGGAGATGAGACCGTTGTCATTTCCGAACTGGCGGATGCTGTGGACGTTGACATCCCATGGGCCGTTGCCAGCGCTTGGGTTGTTGTTCGAACCGATCACGGTCGATTCCGAGATCATGTTGTTGTTGCCTGACTGGATGATCCGGGTACCGACATTGTTGGCATTGACGGTTCCCGCGCCGTTGCGGTCACCGATCATCTGGATCAGCGCCACGGTGTTGCCGGTGCCTGACTGCTGCGTCACGGTCAGATAGTTGCGATCGCCCTTCTGCAGCACCGTACCAACGGTACCGTCGACAGAATCGTTGCGGCCAATCGAGATCACGTTGAGATCGCCTTCCTGACGCACATCATCGATCAGGTTGTCGCCTGCATCGTTGGAATAGTTGGACGAAAAGCTGTTGTTGTTGCCAAGCTGTGTTGCCGCGTCGATGACGTTGTTGCCACGGCTGAATCCGGCGCCGGTGGCCTGGGTCTCGCGGACGCTGTTGTTGTCACCGTCCTGAAGGATTGGGTTCAATGCCGTTCCGACACGGTTTCCGCCGGGGCCGGCACCCTGCTGGACCAAGGCGGCGTTGCCTGCGCCGTCCTGCGTCAGATAGGCCTCGTTGCCATCCGCCACGGCCATGGTCATCGACAGTGTCAGGGCGGTGCCGCCCGCAAGTGCGATCTTTGCGAAATTCATGTCAATTCGTCCTTTCAACTTGATTGGGCAGAAGAAAGCTGCGCCCCGCGCGTGGGGCGCAGCTTGTCGTTTTACTGGGAAATCGCGGCGTTATTGCCGTTACCGGTCTGGCTGAAGCCAGCGGTGTTGGCGTGGCCGATCTGCGCCACGGCGACTTGGTTCGCATTGCCGGTCTGCGCGCCGTTGATGCTGTTGTCCGCGCCGTCCTGCAGCGTGGCGAAGGCGTTCATGTTGCCCATGGCGTCAAAGGTCAAAGAGTTGTCATTGCCCATTTGCTCAAAAACACCCGAGCTGAGACCCAAAGTCGTCGCCAGTCCGCTGAACGCATTCGCTTGCCCGTTATCATTGCCGGTGATGGTGACAGTGGCATCGTTCGCAACGCCATTCTGACCGACATAGAAAGCATTGCGGTCGCCCGCTGCCGTGACGCTTGCCACGTTGCTGTTGCCAAGTTGCGCCACGCCGACATTGTTGCCTTGGCCGGTGATGGCCGCAACGGTCATTACGTTCTGGCTGCCGTTCTGAAGGACGCCCAACTGGTTGTCATTGCCACCGACATCCAGTGTGCCAACCGTGTTGGCTCGACCGGATTGTTTGGACCCGACAAGGTTGTTCGTGCCCGAAATGATGACATTGGCGGTTGTGCTGGTCGCAAGCGCCTGAACGAAGTTTGCCGCTGTAGCGCCGGACAGATCTGCCGCACCGCCCGCCGAGAAATCGCCGATCCCGTTGTCGGCACCGGACATGCTGATCGTCAGGTTGTTCACACCGCCGCCGTCATTGGACACGCGCTGCTGGACCAGATCAATATTGCTGCCGGTGCCAGACATGGTCACGGTCGCAGTGTTGCGGTCGTTGCGCTTACCTTCCTGGTCGATCTTTGCGATCGTGTTGTTGCCACCGTCCTGCGTCACAGTCAGAACGTTTGCATCGCCGCCGCTTCCGGGCCCGCCATTTGCGAACTGTGCCACACCGCCGATGACGTTGCCGCCAGCGCCCGACTGGGTCAGTGTTGCGATGTTCTGCGAGATCACACCGGGTCCGGCCAACTGGTCCACACCACCATCGGACAGACCGATGGAGTTGCCGTCGCTGGACTGCACGATGGTCAACGTGTTGTAACCCGCAGTTACACTGTCGCCGCGCTGCACCATCGCGTCCGCAGCCGAACCGGATTGGTTGTCGTTGCCAGATTGGGTGATCAGCGCGTTGTTGCCTGCGTCCTGCTGATCCAGAAAGGCCTTGTTGCCATCTGCCAGCGCCATGGACATCGACAGGGTCAGTGCGGTGCCGCTTGCGAGTGCGATTTTTGCGAAATTCATGTCAAATCTTCCTTGTTGGGGTCATAAATTATGTGAGACCACATCCCGGCTCCGGGGCGCGGCGGGTTGTGTTACTGGGATATGCCCAGAGAATTGCCGTTGCCGGTCTGGGTGAAATTGGCTGTGTTGCCATCACCCGCCTGCGCCACGGCAGCTTGGTTGTAGTTGCCGTTCTGAACACCTGTGATGGCGTTGCTGTCTCCGTCCTGCAGCAGGCCGAAGGCATTGTTGTTGCCCGAGACAATGAGCGAGGACGTGTTGTATTCGCCGATCTGCTTGACCATGCCACGATCCAGCATCGGAGTGGCATTGGCGACCGTCAGAGCAGAACCCGACCAGGCTGCTCCAAGCCCGTTGCCGTGGCCGGTGATGATCACGCTGGCGATGTTGCTCAGCCCGTCCTGATAGATACCCATTTCATTGGACCAGCCGCTGACAGAGACAGAGGCCAGATTGGTATCGCCCAATTGTTTGACGCCGATCTCATTGAACCAACCGCTGATGGAGGCCATGGACACGGTGTTGCCATTGCCCATCTGGTTGATGCCCAGATCATTGCCGACACCGCCCAGATTCAGCGTGCCCACCGTGTTGTCGCGCCCGTTTTGCGTGACGCCGAAATCATTGCCCACATCCGTGACGTTCAGAGTGATCCTGTTGCCACGGCTGGTTGCGGTCAGGTTGCCCTGTTTGAGCGCCGAACTTGTCGCACCGGTCGCACCGGCGAAACCGCCAAGGTCACCCTGTCCGTTGCCTGCGCCCGCCATGGTCACAGTGATGCGGTTCTGGGCGTTGCCGCCGGTGTTGGAGCGCTGATAGATCGTTTCAACGCGATCTCCAAAGCCGGTCTGCGTGATATCAAGGACGTTGGCCCCCGACGACTTCTGTTCCTGAAAAACGTTACCGACGCGGTTATAGCCCAGCCCGTCCTGCATGATGTCCACGCTGTTGCGCAGATCTTTTCCTGCATCGCCGGTAGCACGTTGTCTGATTTGCCCGACCGTGTTGTTGTCAGAGGCCTGCGTGATGTCGATCGAATACTGCTTATAGGCATAGGCGTTTTGCTGAAGGATCCCGCTGCCTTCCATGCCGATGTCATTATCGTCACCGGACTGAAGGATCGTCAGGCTGTTGCTGAAGCCATCCTGTGTCATCGACAGGCTGCTTGATCCCGCCTCGTTCATGTCGCCAGACTGCGTGACCAATGCGGCGTTGTTGCCACCGTCCTGGGTCAGGAATGCCTTGTTGCCATCCGCCATCACGACGGTCATCGACAGGGTCAGAGAGGTGGAGCCGATCAGCGCGATCGTTGCAAATTTCATAAGTAAACGTCCTTTGGTTGTATTATTTTCAGTTCTTGAATGAGACCTTCATGCGGCAATGCATTTGAGGGCTATCCTATCGAATCCTTATTTTTGACATGCTTGATGCTCGTCATGTGAAGCTGAACTCATCCTAAGAATGATCAATGCATCTGCGATGCGAACTCACAAAAAACAAGGCAGACACCCATGGATTGTGGCGAAATGTGGCGACGTGCAATTCATGTCATGTGTCATGCGCCTACCTAAAGGCATAGTTGTGGCTGGATCAAACTTCTTTTTGCCACAACATCAAAATTCTGCCTCAAATCGTGAGATTGGGTTTTCTGGCCGAAACAATTCGGCTCGTTAAGAGGAATATTTTCCAAAAACACACTAATAGGTTGATTATTGAGTCACTTGGGCCTTGGACCGGGGTGGGCCTCCGCCATCCAAGGGGCCCGGCGGCAATCCGTGCGCTTGTTTCGCCAGATCTGGGATCGTCAGAGGTCCTGAGGCATGAGCACCGATCAGCCACAATGGATATGGCTTGCACGCGCCGCGACGCCTTTGGCATAACGTAACGATGACACATCCAGCCACATCGCAGCCGGATAATCCGAGCCTGCGGATCAGGATCATCTTTGGTGAGGACGCGATGCTTGGACCCGGAAAGGCCGAGCTCTTGGAGCGGATACGCGATTGTGGCTCTATCGCCGCCGCAGGTCGCAGCATGTCCATGAGTTACAAACGCGCATGGATGTTGGTCGAGGAGATGAACAATGCGTTTCGCAATCCGCTTGTCGATTGCACACGAGGTGGCACGAAAGGTGGCGGTGCAAGACTGACCGCCGCAGGTCTTGAGGTGCTGACCAACTATCGCAAACTGGAGGAAATCATGGCCGAAGCTGGTGCTGCGCGGATCGGACTGATCCGATCCATGCTGAAGGATATTCCCAGCGGAAAATAACGCTTGAACGGGGTCCCGTCGCTTGCGATATGTTTTCAAAGCTATAACAGGCCGCCGTGAGGGAAGTTGGAGATGATGCCCACAACGTCACGTCACCTTTGTGCGAGGATTGCAGCCCTGGCGTCCTGTCTTGTCGCGACGGTTCCGGCGGTAGCGCATGCCGACAGCGTGACGGTGTTTGCTGCGGCAAGCATGGCCAATGCACTGGCAGAGATCGAAACCGGTTTTGAGGCAGCGAGTGGGCATGATCTTGTGATCTCGCTGGCCGGCTCGTCGGCGCTTGCCCGACAGATCCAGCAGGGTGCGCCTGCCGATATCTTCATTTCGGCCAGTACCGATTGGATGGATGTGGTCGAGCAGGACGGGTTGATTGAGAACGGCGCGCGCTTCGACCTTGTTGGCAACAGTCTTGTGCTTGTTGCGCATGGCCCGGATGCCGCGCTGGTCGAGATCGGTGATGGCTTCGCTCTTGCCGCTATGTTGGGCGATGGACGGCTTGCGATGGCGCTTGTTGATGCCGTTCCAGCCGGAATCTATGGCAAAGCCGCGCTGGAAAGCCTGGGCATCTGGGCCGATGTCGCCCCCAAGGTGGCGCAGTCTGACAATGTGCGCACGGCTCTTGCTCTTGTGGCGACGGGGGAAGCGCCGTTTGGCATTGTCTACGCCACGGATGCAGCCGCCGAGGATCGTGTCACAGTCGTGGGAACGTTCCCTGCCGACAGCCATCCGCCGATCACATATTCCGCTGCGGATTTGGCAAGCCGCGATGGTCCGGCCGAGGCTGCCTTTCTGGAATATTTGCGCGGACCACAGGCGCGTGTTGCCTTCGAGAGGCAGGGTTTTACTGTGCTGGTCGAGTAGCGAATGGATTGGTTGGGCCCCGAGGAATGGAGCGCGGTGGCTTTGTCATTGCAGGTGTCGTTCTGGGCGACGATCCTCAGTCTTCCGCTGGGTATTTTCGTCGCTTATGCGCTGGCCCGTTGGTCTTTTCCGGGCAAGCAGCTTCTGAACGGAATTGTTCATCTTCCCCTGATCCTTCCGCCAGTTGTGACCGGGTACATTCTTCTTTTGACGCTGGGAACGCGCGGTCCCGTCGGCAGTTTTCTGGCGGATTGGGGAATTGTTTTTGCGTTCCGATGGACGGGGGCCGCCGTTGCCGCAGCGGTCATGGCCTTTCCGCTGATGGTGCGGGCGATCCGGCTGTCGATCGAGGCGGTTGACCCCAAGCTGGAACAGGCCAGTGCCACGCTTGGTGCCGCCCCTGTCTGGGTGTTTCTGACAGTGACCTTGCCCATGGCCTTGCCGGGTATTGTTGCGGGCACCATTCTGGCCTTTGCCAAGGCCATGGGAGAATTCGGCGCGACCATCACCTTCGTGTCCAACATACCCGGCCAGACACGGACCATTCCGTCGGCGATCTACGCTTTCCTTCAGGTGCCGGGCGGAGAGGGGGCGGCGATGACGCTGGTCATCGTGTCGGTTGTCGTCGCGATGGGGGCATTGCTTTTGTCCGAGGTGATCGGACGGCGCGTCGCTGCGCGGGTGGGGGGCAAGTGATGCTGGAGGTCTCGGTCAGGCACGCGTTTGACGGGTTCACGCTTGATGCGCATTTCAGTGCGCCACCGGGGTTGACCGTTCTGTTCGGGCGCTCCGGATCCGGCAAAACGACCCTTGTGAATGCTGTGGCAGGGCTTCTGATGCCGGATGCGGGGCGGATTGCTGCGGGGTCTTGGGTCCTGCTTGATACTGACAAAGCCATTCGGCTGAAGCCGCACCGCCGCCGGATCGGTTATGTTTTTCAGGAAGGCCGTCCTTTTCCGCATCTGACCGTGCGCCAGAACCTGGCGTATGGCGCCTGGTTCGCACCCAAGGACGCTCCGCGCGAGGACATGGGTCGGGTCATCGCATTGCTGGGGATCGGGCATGTGTTAGACCGTCGTCCCGACGCTTTGTCGGGTGGCGAGAAGCAGCGGGTCGCCATTGGCCGCGCGCTACTGTCTGCGCCGCGTCTGATCCTTGCAGACGAGCCGCTGGCCGCGCTGGACGAGGCGCGCAAGGCCGAGATCCTGCCCTATTTCGAGCGGCTCCGTGACGAAGTGAATATTCCCATCCTGTATGTAAGCCATTCCGCATCCGAAGTCGCGCGGCTGGCCACAACCGTTGTCGCGCTGGACGCAGGGCGCGTCATTGCACAGGGCCCGGCGGCCGAAGTGCTGGGCAACCCGGCTGTCTTGCCTGTCGGGGCACGCGAGGCGGGCGCTGTACTCGAGGCGCGGGTGGTCCGACACCACGCGGACGGGCTGACAGAACTGGACGCAGGCGGCATTGCACTGTTTCTTCCCTTGGTGTCGCAGCCACCCGGTAGCCTGCTGCGCGTGCGTATTGCAGCCCATGACGTGATCTTGTCGCGCGGGCGGCCAGAGGGTCTGTCGGCTTTGAACATTCTGCCCGGAGTGGTGCGAGAGGTGCGGGCTGGCGACGGGCCGGGCGCTATCGTGGCGTTGGACACTGCCGGGGGCCGCGTTCTGGCGCGCATCACGCGGCGGTCAGCCGCGACATTGGGTCTGGTGCCGGGAATGGCGGTTCACGCCATCGTAAAGACGGTGTCCGTTGCGGCATCGGATGTGGGCGGCGCACGGGCGCATCGCGCCTGAGTGACTTCCCGGTTCAACGTGCCGCAGGCGGTGTTTCAAAGTTTCCGAATATAAGCCCAGGACACATGTCCCTTGATCCTTGACGCCATATCAAGCGAGACGCTGCACCAACGGGTGCCTCCGGTTTGCTGGCAGCTGTGGACGCGCAAGACCGTTCCCTTCGGCAAGCCAAGGATGGCGATATAGCCGATGCCAGGCCCCGCGCGCAGCTTCACCATCTCCTCCCCCTCAACGCCATACACCTCATAGCGCCCCATTCCGGCTGCGGCAGGGGTTGCCGCCAGAATCGGCCCCAGAGCAAGGATCGCCATCATGATCCAGAGTGTTCTGCGCATCTGTGCATCCCTTCTTGGTCCCGGGTGCGACCCTATTCCGTCACTTTCTGGAAAGGAATAGGCCAACACGCGGCATCAGCACCACTTGATGGGTCACACGGTTGCAAGAGGGAACGATACGCCGAAATCCATGACATCTGGAACGTGGCTCTTCGTGCCCACACTGGGCCACAAAGTCAGGTCCTATATTCAGCTTGATCAATGGGGTTTGTTGATCCTGCATTTCCCAACTGGATTTAACGATCCCGCCGTGTTTGAGTTTGATCCGAACGCCACAGGCCGCATATTGAAAGAAGCAGGTATGAAGACCAACGAAAATCCGATCTGGTCCCGTGTGGACGCCAAGCGCGAGGCATTCATTGGCCTGTCCGACCGCGTCTTCGACATGCCGGAGATTGCCTATACCGAGGTCCGCTCTTGCGCGGAACATACCGCCATGCTGCGTGCACAAGGTTTCCGTGTGACCGAGCGGGTGGCGGGCATTCCCACGGCCGTGATGGGCGAGGCGGGCGAGGGTGGTCCGGTCATCGCGATTCTGGGCGAGTATGACGCGCTACCCGGCCTCAGCCAGCAACCGGGTCTGGCCGCACCGCAGATGATCGAACCGTCAGGGCAGGGTCATGGTTGCGGGCACAACCTGCTGGGATCTGCTGCGATGCTGGCCGCGACCGCCATCAAGGATTGGCTGGAGGCCGAAGGCGTTGCCGGGCGGGTGCGGTACTACGGTTGCCCGGCCGAAGAAGGCGGGGCGGCCAAGACCTATATGGTGCGCGATGGCTGGTTCGATGATGTGGACCTTGCAATCACATGGCATCCCGGCAGTTTCAACGCGGTGGATGATGCGCGGTCGCTGGCCAACACGCGGATCGACTTTACCTTTACGGGAAAGGCCGCTCATGCGGCGGCGGCACCCGAACTGGGGCGTTCGGCTCTGGATGCTGTCGAATTGATGAATATTGGCGTCAATTACATGCGCGAGCATATGCCCGACGATGCCCGTGTGCATTACGCCTATATCGATGCGGGTGGTTCGGCCCCGAATGTGGTGCAGGCCAAGGCGACGGTGCGGCAACTGATCCGCGCCCGCGACCTCAAGGGGCTGTCCGATCTGGTGGCGCGGGTGCGAGCCATTGCGGATGGGGCCGCGCTGATGTCGGGCACAAAGGTTGAAGCCCGCGTGTTTTCCGCCGTGTCGAACCTGCTGGGGAATCGCCCGCTGGAGGAGGCGATGCAGACCGAGTTCGAAGCACTGGGTCCGGTGCCCTTTGACGCTGCGGATCTGGCATTCGCCCATGAGATCCGCAAGACCCTGACGCCCGAGGATATCGCCGATGCTTTCCGCCGGCTGAGCATGAAACCCGACATGGATAAAGCGCTGTGCGATTTCATTGCTCCACTGGATCGGCCTTTTGGCGGGGGTATGGGATCGACCGATGTGGGGGATGTCAGCTGGGCGGTGCCAACGGTGCAGGCACGCGTCGCTACTGCCGCCATGGGCACGCCGCTGCATACATGGCAACAGACCGCGCAGGGCAAGGCCCCGTTTGCTCATAAGGGAATGGTTCATGCGGCCAAGGTCATGGCCGCAACAGCACGGGCCGCCATGATCAACGAGACGCTGCGGGCCGCCGCAAAAAAGGCCCATCAAGAGCATCTTGCGGAATTCCCCTATACCTGCCCGATCCCGGCCACCACCAAACCACCTATTGCTGCGGAATAAGCCGCCCCAAAAGGCGAGTTGGGCCTCCATGATCCGGTCATGATTCGGCCCCGAAAGGGCAGGTATTGTTGAGATACCGCTTGGCCATAGCTGCGGCCTCGGGGTTGCCTCGGCTGCTTGCCTACATGCCTTTCGCTGACGCAGCCATTGTTGAGGGTGATGCCGTCCGGATGGTTGCGGGCATCAACCAGTGTGACACGGAGGACCAGATCCACGTCGCCAAGGCCGCAGGCTCAGCCGCCCGGAACTGCGCCGATCGACTGACGTTAAATGTCATCGGTCCGGAAAGCCTTGCTCAGATCAGCATGTTGCGCGGGTCTGTGATCAACCCGCAGTAATGGGTCATGAACCGCGCGGCATCCGCGCCGTTGATCACGCGGTGGTCATAGGACAGGTCCAAGGGCACCATGGGCACGGGGCGTGGGGTGTCGCCGTCCCAGACCGTCTCGGTCTGGGTGCGGGTGATCCCCAGGATCGCCACTTCCGGCGGGTTGACGATGGGGGTGAAGGCGGTCCCGCCGATCCCGCCCAGATTGGTGATCGTCATCGACGCGCCCCCCATGTCATCGGGTTTGATCTTGCGCGCCTGCGCGCGGGCGGCCAGATCCGCGATCTCAGCCGCGATCTGCCACAACCCCTTGCGGTCGGCATCGCGGATCACTGGCACCATCAACCCGTGCGGCGTATCCACCGCAATCCCGATATGGACATAATCCTTGAGGATCAGCCGTTGGCCATCCGGCGATAATGAGGCGTTGAAGCGCCCGAAGCGGCGCAGGCAACGTGCCAAGGCCACAACATGAAAGGCCAGCGCCTTCAGTTTCACACCCCGCGCCTCCCCCTCGGACCTCAGAGAGTGGCGGAACGCCTCAACCGCACGCACATCAGCGCGGTCGTGATGCGTCACCGCCGGGATCAAGGCTTGCGCGGCGGCCATATTGCGCGCGGCGACTTGGGCAAAGCGGCTTGTCGGTTCTTCTGAGACAGCACCGTATTGCGCGTGATTCACATCCCACAGGGTCGTGTCCGCGCTTTGCGCTGTGCTTGGCCTGCGATCCAGATCCTCGGGGGCGATGGTCGTGCGGCCAAGGCGTTTGGCCAGTGCGTCGATATCGACATCCTTTTCGCGGGCAAGGCGGCGCGTGGATGGGCTTGCGATCGTGTCGGTCATCTCTGCCCCCTCACCAGCTGGCCGCGATATATTGCGTTTCCATGAATTCGAGCATGCCTTCATGCCCACCCTCACGGCCCAGCCCGGATTGTTTGGTCCCGCCAAAGGGGGCGGCGGGGTCGCTGACCAAGCCACGGTTCAGGCCGACCATGCCGTAATCGAGCCGCTCGCAGACCTGCAGCGCGCGTTTGAAATCACCTGAGAAGACATAGGCGACCAGCCCGTATTCGGTGGCATTGGCGCGGGCGATCACCTCGGCCTGATCCGTAAAGGTCTGGATTGCGGCGACTGGGCCGAAAATCTCATCATGGACGCAATCGGCATCCTCGGACACATTGGACAGGACAGTGGGGGGATAGAAATAGCCCGGACCATCAGGCACGGTGCCGCCACATTCGATCCGTGCGCCTTTGGCCACGGCATCGGCGACGAAAGCCGCCACCTTGTCACGGGTGTCTGCATTGACGAGCGGACCCACATCAACCGACGGATCGGTGCCGTCGCCCACCTTGAGGGCGGACATCCGCGCACTCAGGCGTTTGGTGAATGCGGCGGCGATGCTGTCATGCACATAGATGCGGTTGGCGGCGGTGCAAGCCTCGCCCAGATTGCGCATCTTGGCCAGCATCGTGCCCTCAATCGCGGTCTCCATATCGGCATCCTCGAACACGATCACGGGGGCGTTGCCGCCCAGTTCCATCGCGGGTTTCAACACCTGATCGGCGGCGGATTTCAGCAATTTACGGCCCACTCCGGTCGATCCGGTAAAGCTGACGACCCGCACGCGCGGATCATGCAGCATATGATCGACCAGCGCCCCCGTCTTGCGCGAGGGCAGCACGTTGACCAATCCGGGCGGAACGCCTGCCTCCTCCAGCAGCGGCATCAGAGCCAGCATGGTCAGCGGTGTCTCGGACGCCGGTTTGATGATCACACCACAGCCCGCAGCGAGGGCCGGCGCGATTTTGCGCGTGCCCATCGCGGCGGGATAGTTCCACGGTGTGATCAGCACGGCCAGCCCAGCGGGTTTGTGCTGCACCATGATCCGCGCGCCCGATGCGGGGGCGTGGGTGATCAGGCCATCGGCGCGCACGGCCTCTTCTGCGAACCAGCGGAAGAACTCGGCGGCATAAGCCGCCTCGCCCCGCGCATCCGCCCCGGCCTTGCCGTTTTCCAGCGTGATCAGATGGGCGAAGTGATCCAGCCGTGCCGTCATCAACTCCCACGCGCGGCGCAATACTTCCGAGCGGTGGCGCGGGGTTTGCGCGGCCCAGTCCTTCATCGCAGCCTCAGCCGCGTCCAGCGCCGCATCCGCATCCGCGATATCGGCTGACGCGACCGAGGCGATGACCTGTTCCGTAGCCGGGTTGATCACGTCAAAACGCTCAGCCGTTTTGTGCCATGTGCCGTTGATATAAAGATCGGTATGTTCCATGTCGGTCCCCTTGGGGTCAGAGCAGGTGGCGGAGCGGATGCTCCATCCGGCCTGCGAATGCGGAAAGAAGGGCGATGGCGGCGGGGGCGGACATCTGATCGACGCTGCACTCCAGCGTCAGGATCAGACCAACGTGGCCGGACATCAGCGTAAGGACAGGCGTCCCCTCAGCCCCGGTTGTGACTGAGCGCAGGGCCGTGTCGCGCAGATCGCGCAGGATCAGATCGGGCCTGTCGTCAGACCGGGTGATGGCGGATAGCGCTCGGTCAGCGGGGATGGCAAAGCCGCGTGAGTGTCCATGACGCTCGATGGCGATGATGCCGGGCTGCGACAGGCTGGCCCCGGCCATGCCCGCGAGAAGGACGTCACGGTCGGTAAACCCATGGTTTGCCGCCGCCCATTGCGCGAAGGCGGTCAAACCCTCCGTCGCGATTTCGGCGGTCAGGCGGATCGTGGCAGTTCTGGCGGTCGCTGCGGCGGGCGACGTGGCGGGAAGGTTTGCTAGAACGTCCAGATCGCGCGCATGGAAGGGCTGCGGATGGCCCGCTGCGACCAAGTTGTTTAGATTCAACCCACGTTCCAGCGCCAACCTGCGCGCCTTGGGCGAGGCAAGGATGCGGTCCTGCGCGGCGGGCGCGGGTTGCGGCTTTGGCGCGGGCTGCTCCTCCGCCCTTGCGGGCGTCGTCGCCGCGGGTGCAGGGGGGGCTTTCGCGGCACTTGGCGCGGGGATGGATGTGGCGCTGCGTGCGGTGGGCGCGTCGGGTTTGTCGGTGCTGATGATGGCGAGGGTGGCCCCTACTGGCACATCCTCGCCAGGTTCGGCCAGGGTTGCGGCCAGATAGCCATCCATGCCTGCGGGCACTTCCATCGTGCTTTTGTCGGTCTCGACCTCGAACAGGATGTCGTCGGCAGCGACCTTGTCGCCCAGGTTCTTGGTCCAGCTGACGAGCAGGCCGCTGTCCTGCGCCATGCCAAGCTGGGGCATGGTGACGGGTTGGCCCTTGGGCAGATCATCCGCATGGTCAGGCGCGGAGGTTGAAACAGCGGCAGGGGCAGGGGCAGGGCTATCATCCTCAGCACTGTCGCTGATCCGTGCGATGACCGCCCCGACGGGGACATCGTCCCCCTCGGCGGCGGTGATCGCGGTCAGAAAACCGCTCGCTTGCGCTTCAACCTCCATCGTGGCCTTGTCGGTTTCCACCTCGAACAGGGCATCGCCCTTGGCCACGGTATCGCCCGCCGCCTTGAGCCAGGCCACGATGCGCCCTGCATCCTGCGCCATGCCAAGCTGGGGCATTGTCACGTCATGCGGCCCGGCACCGGAGGTGGCATTACGCGGCATGGATCATATCCCCCGCGCAGAGCTTGCGGGCATTGGCGGCCACCCCTTCGGGTGTGGGTACGGTCACATCCTCCAACGCGGGTGAGAAGGGGACGGGCACATCCATCGCCCCCATCCGCAGGACTGGTGCGTCCAGATGATAAAACGCCTTCTCGTTCAACCGGCTGGCGATTTCGGCGGTGATGCCATAGCTTTGATGCCCCTCGTCAATGACAATGGCGCGGCTGGTCTTGCGCACGCTTTTAAGCAGCGCCGCCTCGTCCAGCGGCACGATGGTGCGCGGGTCGATTACCTCAGCGCTGATCCCTTCAGCCGCCAGCAGATCGGCGGCTTTTTCCGCCACCTGCACCATCGAAGATGTGGCGATCAGGGTGATATCCGTCCCCTCGCGCTTGATATTGGCCACACCGAAGGGGATCAGATACTCCTCCTCGGGCACCGGGGCCTTGTCTTGATACATCAGCTTGTCTTCGAAGATCACGACAGGGTTATTGTCGCGGATCGCGGTTTTCATCAGGCCCTTGGCCTCATAGGCGGAAGACGGCATCGCCACCTTCAGCCCCGGAATATGGGCCACCAGAGCCTGCAAGGATTGCGAATGCTGCGCGGCAGAGCGGCGGGTGGCGCCCATATTGGTGCGCAACACCAAAGGCACGTTCAGCTTACCGCCGGACATGTAATGAATCTTGGCCGCCTGATTGCAGAGCTGATCCATCACCAGAAAGATGAAATCGCCGAACATCAGATCGACGATAGGCCGCGCGCCCGTCATCGCGGCGCCGACGGCCAGACCCATGAAACCAGGTTCCGAAATCGGCGTGTCGATCACGCGCTGCGTGCCAAACTCTTCAACCAGACCGGACAGCACTTTGAAGGGTGTACCCGCCTCGGCCACATCCTCGCCCAGCAGAAAGACGGTGGGATCGCGGCGCATTTCCTCGGCGATGGCCTCGTTCACGGCCTGGGACAGGGTGATCTCTCTCATGATGGCTCTCCTCAGGCGGCGTAGACGTGCATGTCCACTTCGGACACATCGGGATAGGGGGCGGCTTCGGCATAGGCGACGGCCTCGGCCGCGTCCTTCTCAACTTCCGCATTCATCGCCTCGATCTCCTCCTCGGACGCGATGCCCTGTTCGACCAGCCATGCCCGAAAGCGGATGATCGGATCGCGGTTATCCTTCCACTCCTTCTCCTCGTCCTTGGAGCGGTAATAGGCGCGGTTGATGTCGCCGACATGGTGGCCGTGATAGCGGTAGGTTTCCAATTCGATGAAGAACGGACCTTCCCCCTTGCGGCAGCGGGCGACCAGTTTCTGGGTCAATTCGTTGACGGCCAGAACATCCTGACCGTCGATCTTGAATGCTTCGATCCCAAAAGCCTCAGCCCGCGCGGTGATCGAGCCTGCTGCGATTTCTGCGGTCTTGGTATATTCGGAATAGCCGTTGTTCTCGCAGGCATAGATCACGGGCAGCTTCCACAGCGCTGCCATATTCATCACCTCATAGAGCAACCCCTGCGCCGTGGCCCCGTCGCCAAAGAAACAGACGGTCACATCATCCTGCCCCAGCAGCTTGGCGCGCAGCGCTGATCCGGTGGCGATCCCCATGGACCCGCCGACGATGGCATTGGCCCCAAGGTTGCCGTGGCTTTGATCGGCGATATGCATCGAGCCACCCTTGCCCCGGCAATAGCCTTCGGCCTTGCCCAAAAGTTCGCAGAACATCTGCTTGAAATCGGCCCCTTTTGCCACGCAATGCCCGTGCCCGCGATGGGTCGAGGTGATGCGGTCGTCATCCGTCAACGCCTCGCAGATGCCCACCGCCACGGCCTCTTCGCCGGAATACATATGGGTGAGGCCGGGCATCTTGGCCGACAGGTAAAGCTGGTTCGCGTTATCCTCGAAGGTGCGGATGCGGACCATCTGGCGATACATGCGCAGGTAATCTGCGGAATTGGTCTGTTTGGCGGGGCTCATGGCAATATCCTTTGCGGGAAGTGACCCGACGACCTGCGCCGGGCCGGGTCCTGTCAGTAGCGGTTGGCAATCGGCAGCTCTTCAGCCGGGAACAGGCTGATCACCTCGCAGCCGGTTTCGGTCACGACCACCTCTTCCTCGATCCGTGCGGCGGAATAGCCATCCGTGGCCGGGCAATAGGTTTCCAGTGCAAAGACCATGCCGGTCTTGATCTCCATCGGGTGATCCATGCTGATCGCGCGGCTGATGATGGG
>NCJR01000109.1 GCA_002282555.1 Rhodobacterales bacterium 34-62-10 | reverse complement strand
CTCTGATGTGGATGTCTGGGGACTCGCGCAGCAATATGAGGACGCGTCGGGCTTGTTACTGGATGCCCATGTGCCGGGTGTGCCCGGCGGGACCGGGCAGGTCTTCGATTGGACCCGGGTGCCGAAGGGCGAGAGCAGAAGCGGCACATGGTAATGCGCGCCTGCGTCCGAGATGCCGAAGCGTATCGGGACGATATCCAGGAATCGCGGTGCCTCGGGCGGGGTGCCGGTGGCGTCCAGATAGGCGCCTGCGTGGAACTCCAACTCATAAACACCCGCTGCAAACATCCCCTGCGGCAGGATCGGCCCATCAGTACGCCCGTCGTCATTGGTCACTTTGCGCGCCAGATGCACCCGTGTGTCGCCGTCAATCCGGTAAAGGTCAATGGCAAGCCCAGCCGCGGGGCTACCCCGCGCGGTATCCAGAACATGGGTGGTCAGGTATCCTTGCGACATGGCACGCTCCCGGTATGCGACATTGATGGGCTCTCTCGCCCAAGCCTTAACGCAGCACATTGGGAAATGCCGCGCGTGGATTGTCAGATAAGTCCTTATACGATTTCTTGAAAGTCCATCGGACTTTCCTGTCATAAAGTTTTCAGGCCCACGCGAGGAAGACCCATGAACCGCTACCCACGCAACATGACAGGATATGGCGCAACCGCGCCCCATGCGCATTGGCCAGGCAACGCGAAGGTCGCTGTGCAGTTCGTCGTCAACTATGAAGAAGGCGGCGAGAATTCGATCCTGCATGGTGATGCCGCGTCCGAGGCGTTCCTGTCCGACATCGCAGGCGCCGCCCCTTGGCCGGGGATGCGTCATTGGAACATGGAATCAATATACGATTATGGCGCGCGGGCAGGGTTCTGGCGCTTGCATCGTCTGTTTACAGGGGCAGATATTCCGGTGACGGTCTACGGCGTGGCCACAGCTTTGGCGCGCAGCCCCGAGCAGGTCGAGGCGATGAAAACCGCCGGTTGGGAAATCGCCAGCCACGGGTTGAAATGGGTCGAGCATCGCGACATGCCCGAGGATCAGGAGCGCGCGTCAATTGCCGAGGCGATCCGCCTGCACACAGAAGTTGTCGGTGAGCGTCCGCGCGGTTGGTATACCGGGCGCTGTTCGGCCAATACCGTGCGGCTGGTGGCGGAAGAAGGTGGCTTCGACTGGATCAGCGACACCTATGACGACGACCTGCCCTATTGGTTGGAAGTCGGGGATCGCGACCAGTTGATCATCCCCTATACGCTGGAAGCCAATGACATGCGCTTTGCCACCGCGCCGGGATATGTCACAGGTGGGCAGTTTTACGACTACCTCAAGGACGCGTTTGACGTGCTCTATGCCGAAGGGGTTGCGGGACGGCCTGCCATGATGTCCGTGGGGCTGCATTGCCGCCTGATCGGACGGCCTGGCAAGCTGGCGGGGCTGAAGCGGTTCATTGAGTATATCGCAGGGTTCGAGGGGGTCTGGTGCCCGCGCCGCATCGATATTGCGCAGCATTGGACCGCAACCCATCCGCATCAGCGCCGCACGCGCCCCAGCCAGATGGATCGCGCCGATTTCGTCGCCCGCTTTGGCGGGGTGTTCGAGCATTCGCCCTGGATCGCCGAACGAGCTTGGGAGTTGGAGCTTGGCCCGGCCCATGACAGTGCGGCTGGCCTGCATAATGCGCTGGCGCGGATGTTCCGTTCCGCGACCGAGGCTGAGCGTCTGGGCGTGCTGACCGCGCATCCTGATCTGGCGGGCAAACTGGCGGCCGCCAAGCGGCTGACGGCGGAATCCACGTCCGAACAGGCCAGCGCGGGCCTTGATGCCCTGACCGATGCGGAACGCGCGCGGTTCACGGAGTTGAACACCGCTTATGTCGCGCGGCACGGGTTCCCTTTCATCATCGCGGTGCGTGACAATACCAAGGCCAGCATCCTTGCGGCCTTTGAGACACGCCTGAACAATGACCGCGCCACTGAATTCGCCACCGCCTGCGCGCAGGTCGAGCGGATCGCGCGCCTGAGACTCGAGGATATGCTGTGACCTACGCCTTCCCCCCCGGCGGCCTGCCCGGACAGGATGTGATGCCAGACGGCAAGGCTGTCTTCACCACGGCCTATGCCTTCATTCCGGCCAATACGATGCGCGACATCGTGACCAGCTATCTGCCCGGCTGGACCGGTACCCGCGTCTGGATCATCGCGCGGCCCCTGTCGGGCTTTGCCGAAACCTTCGCCCAGTACGCGGTTGAGGTCGCCCCGAGCGGCGGCTCGGACGCGCCCGAACCCGACGCCGGCGCCCAAGCCACGATCCTTGTCGCAAGCGGACAGATGCGTCTGACCATCGACGGACGGACCCATGATCTGACGGCGGGCGGTTATGCCTATCTCCCCGCGGGCAGCACATGGGCGCTGACCAATCCCGGCAAAACGCCGCTGCAATTCCACTGGATCCGCAAACGCTACAGCCCCGCGCCGGGGATCGATAACCCCACGGCCTTCGTGACCTCGGATCAGGCGACTGCCATCAACTGGATGCCCGGCACCGACAAATGGGGCACAACGCGGTTCGTGGACCCCACCGATCTGCGCCACGACATGCACATGAATATCGTGACCTTCAGACCGGGTGGCTTGATCCCCTTTGCCGAGACCCATGTGATGGAGCACGGGCTATACGTGCTGCAAGGTACTGCGCGTTACCTGCTGAATACCGACTGGGTCGAGGTTGGTCCCGGTGATTTCATGTGGCTGCGCGCCTTCTGCCCTCAAGCCTGCGTCGCGACGGGAAGCGAAGATTTCCGCTATCTGCTTTACAAGGACGTGAACCGCCACGTGTCCCTGACGCTCTGACCGCCCTTTCACTGTTCTTCAAATACTCAAAACCCACCCGCGCCACAGTCACAGGGGTTCCGATGCAGACCACGATCACGGCTCGCCCTTTGACGGTCGAAGACTTTTCTCCATACGGTGACGTATTGGAAGTCGGGGGCCAGCCGGACAGGATCATAAATCAGGGGTTCTGCGGCCGCTGGCATGACCGGGCGCAGCTTGACTTCGGGCCAGAGGGTCGCGCGGGCATCAGCATTTTCAAGGCGGAACCGCGCAGCCTTCCGTACCGGCTTGATCTGCTGGAACGGCACCCTGAGGGATCGCAAGCCTTCATCCCGATGAGCATGACGGAATGGTTGGTTATCGTGGCCGAGGACGCAGGGGCAGCACCCGGTCGCATCACGGCCTTCATCGCAGCACCCGGTCAGGGCATCAACCTGCATCGCGGCACATGGCACGGCGTTCTGACGCCGCTACACGCGCCCGGACTTTTTGCCGTCATCGACCGGATCGGGCCGACGCCAAACCTTCAGGAATTCCCCCTTGAGGTTCCCCGCATGATCATACGCTAAGCCGCACGACCCGGCTGCCTCGGGTGTTCAGAGGCACGCCTCCAGCAGCGCACGCGTGTTCGCGGCTGTCATTTCCACGGGATTTCCGCCGGTGCTGGGGTCTTGAAGGGCCGAGACTGTCAATGCGGCCAGGTCAGGGTTCGTCACGCCAAGGGCAGTCAGGTTGGCGGGAATGCCAAGCTCTGCGTTCAACTGCCCCACGAAGGCATAAAAGCCGCCGAAACCGCCTTCAATACCAAGATAGGCCGCCGCCTGTTCAATCCGCCCTTCGATCGCGGTGCGGTTGAAGCGCAGGACGGGCTGCATCACCACCGCATTCGTGGTGCCGTGATGCGTATTATGCACCGCACCGATGGGATGGCTGATGGCATGGATCGCCCCCAGACCTTTCTGGAAGGCCACAGCCCCCATCGCCGCTGCCGCCATCATCTGGCCGCGTGCTTCGATATCCGTGCCATCGGCATAGGCGCGGGGCAGGTAGTCCTTGACCAGCCGCATCCCTTCCAGCGCGATGCCTGCGCTCATCGGATGGAAATGCGGGGAGCAGTAAGCCTCAAGACAGTGGGCGAAAGCGTCCATGCCCGTGCCCGCCGTGATCGGCTTTGGCATCCCCACAGTCAGTTCGGGATCGCAGATCACAACCGAGGGCAGGATCTTGGGGTGGAAGATGATCTTCTTCTCATGCGTGACCGAATTGGTGAGGACTGAGGCGCGACCCACCTCGGACCCCGTGCCTGCGGTGGTGGGGACGGCCACGATGGGCGCGATGGCGGCGGGGTCGGCGCGGGTCCACCAGTCGCCGATATCCTCATAATCCCAGACGGGGCGGGTTTGCCCCGCCATGAAAGCCACCGCCTTGCCCAGATCAAGGCCGGACCCGCCACCAAAGGCGATCACCCCGTCATGCCCGCCTGATGTGTAGGCGGCGACACCGGCGGCCAGATTGATCTCATTCGGGTTGGGATCAACATCCGCGAAAATCGCGCGGCCCAGTCCGGCGGCCTGCATCAAATCCAGCGTGGCGGCGGTGATTGGCAGGCTGGCCAGCCCCTTGTCGGTGACCAGCAGGGGTTTGCGGATCCCTGCTGCAGCACAAGCCTCCGCCAGTTCGCAGATGCGGCCCGCCCCGAAACGGATGGGGGTGGGATAGGACCAGTTGGCGCGCAGGGTCATTGCTGTTTCCTCAGGTGGTAGGATTTCGGGCGGGTCAGGTTGTGATAGCCGATCACCGACAGACCGCCGCCGCGTCCGGTGTCCTTGCATCCGGTCCAGCACAGGCCGGGGTCCAGATAATCGGCGCGGTTCAGAAAGACCGTGCCGGTTTCGATCTGCGCGCCCAAGCGTTCGGCGCGGTTTACGTCAGCGGTCCAGAGGGAGGCCGTCAGGCCGTAATCGCTGTCATTCATCAGGCGCAGCGCCTCGGCATCATCCTTGACGGGCATGATGCCGACCACCGGGCCGAAGCTTTCCTCGCGCATCACGCGCATGGTGTGATCGACGTTGATCAGGATTTGCGGCATCAGGTACGCGCCGCCATCCTGCGGGAAAAGCGCGGGGTCAATCAGGGCTTTCGCGCCTGCAGCCACAGCCTCGGCGGTTTGGGCGCGGACCAGATCGGCGAAACGCACCTGTGCCATGGGGCCAAGTGTCGTGTCAGCGTCAAGCGGATTGCCCAGTTTGTAGCCCGACACCAGCGCCACGGATTTTTCCACGAAAGCGTCGAACAGGCTTTCCACCACATAGATGCGTTCGATCCCGCAGCAGCACTGGCCCGAGTTGAACATCGCCGCATCCATCAGCGTATCGACGGCGGCATCCAGATCCGCGTCCTCCATGACATATCCGGGGTCCTTGCCGCCCAGCTCCAGCCCCAACCCGGTGAAGGTACCTGCCGCTGCGCGCTCAATCGCGCGGCCACCTTCGATCGATCCGGTGAAGTTCACGAAGTCAAAGGCGCGTGCCGCGATCAGGGCGGATGTCGTGTCGTGATCCAGAACGATGTTCTGGAACACCTCGGTGGGGATGCCTGCGGCGTGAAACGCCTCGGCCATACGCTCGCCGACCTTCAAGGTCTGGCTGGCGTGCTTCAACACCACCGTGTTGCCCGCGATCAGGGCTGGGGCGACGGTGTTGATCGCCGTCATATAGGGGTAGTTCCACGGCGCGATCACCAGCACAACGCCATGCGCCTCACGCGCAATGTGGCGCTTGAAGGCGGGGCTGTCCTCCAGCACGATGGGAGCAAGGGCGGTTTCAGCGATCTGGGCCATATATTGCGCGCGCTCGTTGAAGCCGCGGAATTCGCCGCCATAGCGCACAGGGCGGCCCATCTGATGCGCGAGTTCGGGCACGATCACATCGTTCATGGCACCGACATGGTCCACAGCCTTGAGCACCAGTGCGATACGTTCGGCCAAGGGGCGCGCGGCCCAACCCTTTTGCGCAGCACGCGCGCGCGCGGCGGCGGCTTTTGCGGTATCCAGCGTCAGTGCTGGACGCTCGAGATAAACCGATCCATCGATCGGCGAGATACATCTGATCATCTTGGTCATGTCCGCTCAGGCCCGCTCAAACCCGCGTGCGATTTCATAGTCGGTCACCACGCGGTCAAACTCCTCGATTTCCCAAAGGGCAGCGCGGGTGTAATGGTCAATCACGTCATCTCCCATAGCGGCCCGCAGCATCTTTGAATGACGCAGTGTATCCACCGCATCGCGCAGGGTCTTGGGAATCTCGCCCCCTTGAGCCGCCTGATAGATGTCACCAGTAGTAGGGCGTTGCAACTCCAGCCTTTCCTCGATCCCGGCCAGCCCTGCGGCCAGCATCGCGGCCATGGCGACATAGGGGTTCATATCCGATCCAGGGATGCGACATTCCACGCGGATCGCCTTGCTGCCCTCGCCACACAGGCGGAAGCCGGCGGTGCGGTTGTCCACGGACCAGACGGTTTTGGTGGGCGCGAAGGTCGCCTTGGAAAAGCGTTTGTAGCTGTTGATATAGGGGGCCATGAACACGGTCATGTCGGGGGCATAGCGGATCAACCCGGCCATATAGTTGCGCATCAGATCGGACATGCCGAATTCGGCGTCAGGATCGTAAAAGGCGTTCGCGCCATCCTTCCACAGCGATTGATGCACATGGGACGAACTGCCGACACGGTCCTGATTCCATTTCGGCAGGAAACTGGCGGCATGGCCATGCTGATCCGCAATCTCTTTGGCGGCGTGTTTGGCGATGGTGTGGTGATCGGCGGTGTCCATCGCGGGGGCATAGCGGATGTTCAACTCCTCCTGCCCGGCTTCGGCCTCGCCCTTGGAATTCTCGACCGGGATACCGGCGGCATAGAGGTGATTGCGCAGGGGGCGCATCACATGCTCCTCCCGCGTTGTCTGAAGGATGTTGTAATCCTCGTTATAGTTGCTGATCGGTTCCAGATCGCGGAAGCCCGAGGCGGCGATCTGCTTGAAGGACCGGGCGAACAGGAAAAACTCTAGCTCTGTCGCCATGATCGGGGTCAGACCCAGCGCCTCGATGCGTT
>NCJR01000108.1 GCA_002282555.1 Rhodobacterales bacterium 34-62-10 | reverse complement strand
ACATTTCCTGCAGGCGGAGTTCGATGGAGGGGACTTCGCTACCATAGTCGATGGGGATCTGACGGCCAAGTGGCGTGGTGAAATGGGCGGGCACCGCGCGGTCGAGCTTTTGCTGACTGTCCCAATCCAGCATGGCGCGAAGCGCTGGCAACAGGTCAAAGGCTTTCCAGTCGGCGGCGGTCTTGACGCCCTTGAGGTGGGGCAGGAGCCAATCTTCAAGGCTCTCCATAAGGGCTGTGTCGGACATATCGGGTAAGTCCAATCCTCCCTTGCGGGCCAGATTCACGCGCGCACGAAACCGCTCGGCGGCGGGTGAGGGCGACAGGCCAAGATCGCGCACGCCGTCGAGCATGGCGCGGGCGATCACATCGGCAGGCGCGTCCGACCAGATGCGGTCATCCAGCACCAGCGCGCCCAGACGTTCCTGTGTGCGGGCGATCACGCGGCGGTCACGGCGCGACCATTCGCAGATCTGCTGCCAGCCGATCTGATCCGCGAACAGGCTGCGGAGGGCGGAGTCCGTGATGGCTGCGGCCTGCCTGATCTTCGCCTCGCGCGGGTTTCCGTCAAGATCGGTGGCGACGATCAGCCGGGTCGATGCCAGCGGATCGTGGTCGTCGAGGATCGCCCCCTTGCCGCCGGACAGGATGAAGCGCGCTGCATCGCCCTTGCGACGCTGGCCGATGCGGTCGGGATAGGCAAGGGCGGCTTGCTCGGCGGTGCTGAGCGGGCCGGTCGTGCCGTTGCCAGCGGTGGCGGCAAGGCGCCTCGCCTCAAGCTTGATACGCTCTACCGCGGCGCGATTGGCGGGATGGGGGCGGGTGTCGGTGTAGCGTTTGAAGTCGGTGATCGCCTCGATCCGCAGGGTCAGATCGACGGGCGCCGCGCGTGGCAGGGGGTCGCGGTCGGCCAGAAGTGCGGCGAGGGGGGCGGCCTGTTTGCCTGCCACGGCCAGCATATGCGCCAGACGCGGATGCAGCGGCAGGGCGGCCAAGGTGCGACCATGGGCGGTGATGCGGTTCGTGGCATCCATCGCGCCCAGCATCCGCAGGAGGGCTTGCGCCTCGGCATAGACGCCCGCGTTGGGTGGCGTCAGGAAGGCGAGTTGATCGGGCGTGGCCCCCCAGAGCGCCAGTTCGAGGGCGAGGGGAGAGAGATCCGCCGCCTCGATCTCGGCCGGGGGATAGGGGGCGAGCGCCCCTTCCTCGCCGCGGGTCCAGAGGCGGTAGCAGGTGCCCGGCGCGACACGACCGGCGCGGCCTGCGCGCTGGGTCGCTTCGGCCCGCGTGACGCGTTCGGTGACAAGGCGGGACATGCCCGCGCCGGGATCGAACCGTGCGCGGCGGGCGCGGCCAGCATCGACGACGACGCGGATATCCTCGATCGTGAGGGATGTTTCGGCGATGGATGTGGCCAGCACGACCTTGCGGGTGCCGGGTTGTGTGACCGGAGCGATGGCCGCGCGCTGGGCGGCGAAATCCATCGCGCCGTAAAGGGGGCGAATGGTGCAATCGGGCGGCAGGCGTTTGGCCAGCAGGGATTCCAGCCGTTTGATCTCACCCTCGCCCGGTAGAAAGACGAGGACACCGCCTTGCGTTTCCGCGATGGCTTGGGCGACCAGATCGGCGCAGGCGTCCTCAAGACGCGCGGTCTTGGGCAAGGGTGTGTCGCGCCAGCGCAGATCAACCGGGAAGCTGCGACCTTGGGATGTGATGACGGGGGTGCCTTCACCCATCAGTGCGGCAACAGGTTCGGCGTCGAGTGTGGCGGACATGGCCAGAAGGATCAGGTCATCGCGCAGCGCACCCGCGATTTCAAGGCACAGAGCAAGGCCCAGATCGGCGTTGAGGGAGCGTTCGTGGAATTCGTCGAAGATCACGGCACCCACGCCCGCAAGCCCGGGATCGGACTGGATCATCCGGGTCAGGATGCCTTCGGTCACCACCTCGATCCGGGTTTTCGCACTGATCTTGCTGTCGCCCCGGATGCGGTAGCCAACGGTTTGGCCGATAGGCTCGCCAAGCGTGTCCGCCAGACGCTCGGCCGCGGCGCGGGCGGCAAGGCGGCGGGGTTCCAGCATGAGGATGCGGCCCGTGGTCAGGCCTGCCTCCAGCATCGCCAGCGGGACCACGGTGGTCTTGCCCGCACCCGGTGGCGCTTGCAGCACAGCGCGGCCATGGCTGCGCAAGCCTGCGATCAGCGGGTCCAGCGCGTCATGGATGGGAAGGGTGGTCTGCATCGCAGCCTTATCGGGGATTTCGCCCGCGCCGTCCATCGCCTGACTGGACAGGCCCTGCCTGCCAAGGCATGAAGTCCGGGCAGAACGAAGGACAGACCCGATGGACATGACCGAGCTTGCCGGGCGTATCATGGCGCAGGACCGTCGCGCGCTGGCCCGTGCGATCACGCTGGTCGAAAGCAGCCGCGCGGATCATCGCGCGCAAACGACCGCGTTGATCGAGATATTGCGGGCGCAATCGGACGCGCAGGCGCTGCGGATCGGGCTGTCGGGCACGCCGGGGGTGGGCAAATCCACGTTCATCGAGAGTTTCGGCCTGATGCTTTTGCGCGAAGGCTTGCGGGTGGCGGTGCTGGCGGTTGATCCCAGTTCGGCCCGGTCGGGCGGGTCGATCCTTGGTGACAAGACGCGGATGGAATACCTGAGCCGGGAGCCCAATGCCTTTATCCGGCCATCGCCCGCTCAATCGCATCTGGGTGGTGTCGCGCGGCGCACGCGCGAGGCGGTGGCCCTGTGCGAAGCGGCGGGGTTCGACGTGGTGCTGATCGAAACGGTGGGCGTGGGGCAATCGGAAACCGTGGTGGCCGAGATGTCCGATCTGTTCCTGCTGCTGCTGGCCCCGGCAGGCGGTGACGAGTTGCAGGGCGTCAAGCGCGGCATCATGGAGATGGCGGACCTGATCCTTGTCAACAAGGCGGATGGCGATCTGAAACCGGCAGCGCAGCGGACCTGCGCGGATTACGCGGGGGCGCTGCGTTTGTTGCGCAAGCGACCGCAGGACCCCGAGGGGTATCCCAAGGCGATGACCGTGTCAGCCTTGCAGGTCGAGGGGCTGGAGGTGGCGTGGTCCGAGATGACGGCGCTGATCGAATGGCGGCGCGAGACGGGGCATTTCGAGGCGCGCCGCGCCGGGCAAGCGGAATACTGGTTCGGGCAGGAGGTGCGGCAGGGTCTGCTGGCGCAGCTTGATGTGCCGGAGGTCAAGGCGCGGATGCAGACGCTTGGTCGCGCCGTGGCGCAGGGGCGGGTGACGGCCACCGCTGCTGCGGCTCAGATGTTGGAGGAATTGCGCGCCAACCGGTGACGCGCGCAATCCTGTTGCGTCAAACGTCACGCAAGCCAAGGATTTGACGCGCCTGCGCCGGAGTCGCGACGGGTCGCTCGTATTTCTGGCACAGGTCGGTCACGCGGCGCACCAACGCTGCGTTGGACGGGGCCAGATGGTCGCGGTCCAGCCGGATGTTATCCTCGAGCCCGGTGCGGGCATGACCGCCTGCGGCCACGACCCATTCGTTCAGGATGATCTGACCCGGCCCGATCCCGGCGGCGCACCATTCGGCATCGGGGAGCAGGCGTTCGACCGTCTTGATGTAGAAATCAAACGTCTCACGATCTACGGGCATGGCGTTTTTCACACCCATCACGAATTGCACATAGAGCGGGTTTTTCAGGCGGCCGTCCTTGGCCATTTTCGCGGCTTGGTGAATGTGGCTGAGGTCGAAACATTCGATCTCGGGCTTCACGTCATATTTGATCATCTCGGCGGCGAGCCAATCCACGAGGTCCGGCGGGTTCTCATAAACACGGCTGGGGAAGTTGTTGGACCCGACCGAGAGCGAGGCCATATCCGGGCGCAGCGGCAGCATCCCGCCGCGTGTCTGGCCCGCGCCGGAACGACCTCCGGTCGAGAACTGGAGGATCATGCCGGGGCAATGCTTTTCCAGACCTTCCTTGAGGCGGGCGAATTTTTCGGGGTCCGAAGAGGGCGTGCCGTCATCGTTGCGGACATGGGCGTGGCAGATTGTGGCACCGGCCTCGAACGCCTCATGGGTGCTTTCCACCTGTTCCGCGACGGTGACCGGCACGGCGGGGTTGTCGGCCTTGGTCGGGACCGATCCGGTGATGGCGACACAGATGATGCAGGGTTTGGTCATGGTCAGGTCTTTCCGGTTGCGCGCAGTATGATTGACAGTGACACATAAGCAGCGTTGCGGGCAAGGGCTGGCCGTGAGTGAGTATTTGGGGAACGATGAAGTTTGGTGTCACCGTTGAGGGCGGCGTAGGAGCACCCATGCGCGCAGGTCGCCGAGTGCCTTGAGGGTGGCCGCGATTACGAGTGTGGCAAGGATGATCTTGGAGATTTGACCCATCGTGCCCTCGATCAGAAGGGCATGCAGGGCCGTGCCGATCACGATGATCAGGGCCAGTGCTGAATGACCCAACCGCCAGAGCCGGGGCCGCAGCGCGCCGCGTGATCGCAGGAAGGCGAGCAAGGCTGTGGCGAAGATCGCCCACATAGCGATGACGCCCCAGAGGGAAAATGGGGTGGCAGAGGCAAACAGGAGCGCGTCGATCACATCGGGCGGGCTGGTGATCCAGAGGCCGCCGACATGGATCAGGACCGCCATGACCAGTGCCGCGCCGGTCCAGCGGTGCAGGTTGCGGCTGCGGTTTATCCGCAGGCCGGGCAGGTAGCCTGCCGCCAGCAAGGGTTGCAGCAGGACCAGCGCCATGCCCACCACACCGGCAAAGCCAGCAATGATATAGACAGGGTCACGCCATTGCAGCAGCGGGCTGGCGGCGGCGATGCCGAGGGGCGCGGCGATGGCAAGGCACAGCGCCGCCCAGATCAGGATGGAGCGCAATGCCGGCACGGGGTCAGGCGGGTTCCAGCACGAAATCGGCGCTGAGCGTGGTGTCGTTCGGGCTGCGCATCACGGGGCGCAGGAAGACAGTTTTGAACGGACTGTTGTCGATGTCGCGGTCATAGGCCAGATGACCATGTGGCTGACCGAAGGCGGGGACGATCTGCGGCATTTCCAGCCGGAAGGTGCCATCGGCGGCGGTCAGGGTTGCACCATGGCTATGGGCGTCGCGTTCATGGCCTTCGGTGGTATGGGCCCAGATCTGGATGCGGATGCCTTCGAGCGGGGCGCCATCACCTGCGCGACGCACTGTGCCCGTCATCCAGAACCCGCCGCCGCCAATGCGTTCCACGATGGGCGCGCCGGGACGGTAGTTGTTGGCGCCGCCGCGCATGGTGGGGGTGGGGGCGAGCGACTGCGCCCGGGCGGGCACGATCAGACCCGAGACGCCTGTTGCAAGGATCGCGCCAGTCATGGCGCCCCCGGCGAGGATCAGATTGCGGCGCGTGGAGTGCTTTTCTTGGGTCATGCCGGGCTTCTCCTGTTTGCAATGGCGACATCGTGCCGGATGCGGATCTTCGTCAGATTATGGCGCGGGATGGCGGCGTTGGAAGCGGGCTTACGGATTTGTGATCATGTGCGGCCACGAAAAAGCCCCGCAGGTCATGCTGCGGGGCTTTTGTGCATGCGGGATCCGCGTTTCAATCCAGAAGGCGGCGGGCGATGACCTGTGCCTGGATTTCGGCGGCGCCTTCGAAGATGTTCAAGATGCGCGCATCGCAGAGGATGCGGCTGATCTTGTATTCCAGTGCAAAGCCATTGCCGCCGTGGATCTGCAGCCCGTTGTCGGCGGCAGCCCATGCGACGCGCGCGCCCAGCAGTTTGGCCATCCCCGCTTCAAGGTCGCAGCGACGGTCATTGTCTTTCTCGAAGGCCGAGAAATAGGTGAGCTGACGCGCCACCATGATTTCGACCGCCATCATCGCCAGTTTGCCCGACACGCGGGGGAAGTTGATCAACGCCTTGCCGAACTGCTTGCGGTCAATCGCGTATTGCATCGACACGTCCAAGGCGGCCTGCGCCACGCCGACAGCGCGGGCGGCGGTCTGGATGCGTGCGGATTCGAAGGTCTGCATCAGCTGCTTGAAGCCTTTGCCTTCTTCGCCGCCCAGAAGGTTCTCGCCCTTCACATGGAAGTTGTCGAAGGCCAGCTCGTATTCCTTCATACCGCGGTAACCCAGGACCTCGATCTCGCCGCCGGTCATGCCTTGGGTCGGGAACGGGGCTTCATCGGTGCCGGGGGTTTTTTCGGCCAGAAACATCGACAGGCCGCGGTGATCGGTGCTGGAAGGATCAGTACGGGCCAGCAGGGTCATCACATGGGTGCGGGACGCATGGGTGATCCATGTCTTGTTGCCGGTGATGCGGTAATCATCGCCATCCTTGACCGCGCGGGTGCGCAGGCTGCCCAGATCCGAGCCGGTGTTCGGCTCGGTGAATACGGCTGTGGGCAGGATTTCGGCGCTGGCAATGCCGGGAAGCCACTTCTGTTTCTGCTCCTCGGTCCCGCCACACAGGATCAGTTCGGCCGCGATCTCGGACCGGGTCCCAAGGCTGCCGACGCCGATATAGCCGCGCGAGAGTTCTTCGGACACGACAGCCATCGACGCCTTGGACAGGCCGAAACCGCCGTATTCCTCGGGGATGGTCAGGCCGAACACGCCCATTTCGGCCAGTTCGGTGATGATCTCCATCGGGATCAGCTCATCCTTGAGGTGCCACTCATGGGCGAAGGGCTCGACCTTTTCCAGCGCGAAGCGGCGGAACTGCTCGCGGATCATCTCAAGCTCTTCCTCAAGGCCCGAGGCGCCCACGGTGATATTCGCCGACTGCTCCTGCATCAGGGTGACCAGACGGCTGCGCGCGTCCTGCGTATTGCCGCCAGCCGTGAGCGAGATGATCGCGGGATCGTGCAGAACGCGGGTGTCTTCGACCGAGAGGCCCAGATCCTGCAGGCGCACAACCTCGCCCTGGTTCATCTGGATGCCGCC
>NCJR01000107.1 GCA_002282555.1 Rhodobacterales bacterium 34-62-10 | reverse complement strand
CCGGCCCGGAACTCATAGAGGTGACTGTCGGTCCATCCCATGGCGGCCTGGATCACCTCGTGCAGGCGGTTCAGCTTGATCTTGAGTGGCACATCAAAGGGTTCTGTCGCAAAGTTTTTTGTCTTTCGCCGGGTCACGTGATGCGGCAATAATTTTGCGGCAGAGGTGGCGGACGAGAGGGGCGGAGCGATGGTTGACTTCAAGGGCGTACATTTCCCAAAAGAAGCGATCTTGTACGCCGTGTTCTTTTATCTGCGCTACCCTGGTTCCTACCGTGATCTCGAGGAGATCATGGAGGAGCGCGGCGTTGACGTTGATCATGGGACGCTGAACCGTTGGGTGGTTAAGTTTGCGCCGTTGCTGGCGGCACAAGCGCAATCCCGCAAGAAACCAACGGCTGAATCTTGGCGCATGGACGAAACCTACATCAAGGTTAAGGGCAAATGGACCTACTATTACCGGGCGGTCGACAAAACGGGAAAAACCCTTGATTTCATGCTGTCTGAGCGACGCGACAAGGCGGCGGCCCGTCGGTTTTTCAAGCGCGCAATTGGCACGAACGGCGTGCCGGACCGTGTCGTCATCGACAAGAGCGGCGCCAATCTGGCAGGCCTGCAAAGCGTCAATGTGATCCTGAAGTTCAAGGGCTCAGGCAACACCATCAAGATCCTGCAGGTCAAATACCTCAATAACATCATTGAACAGGACCATCGCTTCGTAAAGCGGATCACGGGCTCAATGCTTGGCTTCAAGGCGTTCCATGCTGCCGAGGCGACCTTGGCCGGGATCGAGACCGCGCACATGATCCGAAAGGGGCAGTTCCATGCCAACGGCATCACCGCGTTTCAGCAGTTTGCGGAGCTCGCAGCATAATTATGTCCGGGCTATGCCCGCACTCAAACTCCAACAAAATTTGCGACAGAACCGTATCCAAAGCGATGGTTTCTCCGCATGTCAAAACTAGCACAATAGAGCTCGGTACGCGCAGTGATTCCGCGCCTCCTGTTTAGAATTGCCACTTAACTTCATTCCTTCAAAGGCACAGCACGTCTGTACGCTCTGCAGGCATTCGATTTTGCAGAGTGGTGCAACTTAAAGTAGAGGCAGTTGACAGGTCGGTATAGAATAGGAATAATGCACTTTCAAATTTGTGCGATTGTACCTTTGACCAAGTGGATCTCCGAGCTAGGTTGATAAACTTGAGGTGTGTGCTTACATAGCAAAAATAAGGATCCAATTGCCTCAGAAGGTCAACGTCGATTTTTTTCCAACGAAAGCGCGATGCCCATTATGCTTAGTTCATGGCGAGTAAGCCGCAACAGTGTCTAATGTGAGTAAACTTTAATGACGACCACAATCGGCAGAGAATCGAAAACTCATCGGCAACCCTTAGCAAATGACTGGGCTTTTGTCGAATTTGACGGCAACTTGAATGTTGCAGTGATCACTGATGGCTTCAAAGACATATTTAGCGTGTCAGAGGAAACACCGCTGGCCACATTGCACGATGTCTTTCTGATGTGGAATGAAAGAAATTGGATAAGCGTCGATCAGACATTGGCTGGCGAGACGGAGACGCCCTGCTTGATTGCCCAAGTTCAAGAAAATATTGTATTGACGGCATTTTTGATTTCTCCGGAGAATAGAATTGTCATTGCAACCTTTATCAAGAACGTAGCCACAAACGATCTAAAGTTGTCGTGCGTAGATACACAGCTTCATATAGAGATTCCGCATGTTGCAGCACATGATAACATCGAGAAGGTGTTGCATGCTCTATATCAAATTTATTTTTTCAAACCTCAGCTGGCAACTTTGCTTCCAGCAATTCATATTTGGGCGCGGCGTCTGAAGTCATTGAGACATTTTTTTTCTGCAAGGGAGAAGTTCATCCTTTTCCCAAACTTAAAACCTACTTCAGAAGTGTCAGCAGAGTTTGATCATGAGATTAAGAGCTTAGAAGACCTGTGCGTTGATTTGGCACGTGAGTGTGAGACTAATCAAGCAAGCCAAGCAAGGGTTGTTCAAACAAACTCCGGCAGAGCAGTTGTTGTATCAGTTAAATATGCAGCTTTGAGCAGTGGCGGTCCTGGCTTTGTCTATGGATTCATTGCACCATTATCCGACATAGTTTCAAGGAAAGATATTCGAAACGCCTTTCCTGAGTTTACCAAGAAAGAAGTAGAGGCTATTACAGCGCTGCTGCAAGGGCATACAATCAAAGAAGCAGCAACGATTCTAGCGAAGTCCCCGGTTACTGTTGCACTTCAAGCTCGAAGCGCTTTGAATAAAACAGATCATGTGACATTAGAGCGCTTCTTGATACATACCCTCCTAGAGCATATCCAATTAAACTAATTTATTGGTTAAATTTGTATTCAGGCCAGTGCTTATTAGTATGTGCTCACCAACCTATAGAAGTCTCTGTGTAATGGGTGCTGGGCCAAAGATCCGACTAAACTATGTTTAGTGATTGATAATAGAAGGCAAAGTTGATGGCTGGCCTAAGCCCCATCCATCACATGGATACGAGTTGTATGCGGCGACTTCGAATAATCATGAAAGCGCCTGGACAGAATTAGGCACCCTTTTAGAGATGTGATCGTGTAACACTCTCAGCCGGTATTGTACGTGTTCGCAGTTAAACGTGGCGTGCGCTTAATTTGCGTCCTAGGCCTCGGTCTCGTCCTGTCGATAGTCGTATCTATAGCTATATCCATAAGCAGAGCCGGCTTTTACCCGACGTGGATCAAAGCAGTTCAATATGGCTCCAGATAGACGTCCACCAGCTTGCAACAACTGGCTTTGCATGACCTCAATCTGATGAGCTGTTGTGAAGTCAAAGCGCACAATAGCTATCGTCGCTCCAGTTGCCTTGCCAACAATAAGCGGATCAGTGACCGCTAGAACCGGAGGTGTGTCAATAATCGAAAGGTCAAACCGCTTGTCTAGCTCTGTGATGAGATCCTCAAATTTGGGACGCATCAATAGCTCTGATGGGTTCGGTGGATACTTACCCGTCGATATAAAACTGAGACCTGATGTTGATGATTTTACGATGATATCGTCCAAATTGGCTTGGCCGGACAGATAATCCGCAAGGCCAGGGTGCGATTTTGGAAGATCAAAGTAGCGACGAAGGTGACCGCGGCGCATATCCGCGTCCACAACACAAACTGATTGCCCTGCCTGCGCTGCGACCACACCCAAATTGATTGATGTGAACGACTTACCCGAATCGGGCGAAGCGCTCGTCAAAGTAACAACCTTCTTGTCAGCATCAAGCATGGCAAAGTGCAAACTTGTCCGAAGTGATCTAAAGCCTTCGATGGTCAGATCTGTCGGGTCTGTCAAAGCAAGAATTGGAAGATTGGTTTTGCGCTTGTTTTGCTTTTGCGTTTTTAAGTTCAAATTAACAGTTGCAAAGACAGGGATACCAAGGCTCGTGATTTCTTCTGCGCTTTGTATGCCTCGGCGCAGAAAGTTTTGTACTAAAACTACTCCAACCCCGCCAAAGAAACCAAGGACCAGACTTAACGCGAGGATCAAAGACCGGCGTGGTGCAATGGGGCGATCATCAGCATTTGCGGAATCGACAATTCTGACGTTACCGATTGTACTCGCTCGCAACACGCGGAGCTCTTGCGCACGATTTAGCAGTTCCACATAAACGGACTGTGCTAATTCAAAGTCACGTGTGAGATTGAGAACTTCACGCTGTGTCGTGGGCAGATTTGCCACTTCATCTCTCAAGCGTTCCAAGCGGTCTTCCAGTCGCTGTCGCGAATTTATAAGCTGTTGATATTCTGGGTGATTAGGCGTGTATCTATTGGCGAGAGTCGCTTCCTCGTTATTCAGCTGCTGCAGCTGGTCTTCAAGGCTGCTGATTTGTGTCAAGAGGCTTTGACCTTCAAAGCCCAGGTCAATCGCCTGCTGTTGTTGGCGATAATCATTCAGAGCGCGTTCAGCGTCGCGGATCTTTGTTTCCGCGGCTGGTATCTGGCTTTCTACAAATACCAAGCTGCTTTCGGCTTCTGCGGCGGATCGTGATACATTCTGGTTCAAATAGGCCTGCGTGATTGCATCCAGAACACGTTCTGTGCTTTCAAGGTCCCGACCTGTCAGGCGCAGCTCAAGTATTCCGGACTGTCGGCCCCGCTCGGCGACGGAAAGCCTAGCCCGTAGATCCCGGATCACAGCGTTTTCACTCAGGTGAGTTATTTCAAACTCGCGTCCAGGTGCTGCAGCTAAGTCACCCACGCGCAATGCAAACCCGCGTTCTGGTACCATGACTGTCGTGTCTGCAATGCCAGAAAGCTCACTGTCATCGGGTAGTGTCAGGCGAAAACTATTGCCCTCTTCAACAGTGAGCACAATCGTTTCGCCCAGCCAATCTTGAGGCACTTCCAAGAGATCAAGTCTTAGTCGATCCTCAGGTCGCGCAAATGCGTCCAGACCAAGAACTTCGGGCACTGGGATGCCAATATTTGCCAAGGCATTTAAAGGAAGCGGTAGTGTTCTTGGGCTCGCGCGCCAGTCCACTTGCGCGTCGGCCGCCGCTTGACCAAGGACCATGCGGGAGGTGATGATTTCAATTTCAGTCACGCTCCGTGGATCGTTTGCCGCAAGCCCAGTCAAGGACTCCGGAAGCGCCAACTGCCCGGACTTTTCTTCCAGCTGCAAAAGTGCGATTGCATTGTAAGTGGGCGGTGTTCCCAGTGCGACGATCAGACCGATGATGCCAGCAATTACTGTACATACTCCAATAAGTACCTTACCGGCCCAAAGTCGAAGTGCCAGCGCACCAAGATCGATCTCATCGTCATCAAACTTTGCGTTTGATTGTTCCACTTTGGCCAAGTCGCTCGCCCCTCAGAAATAGTCGCCGCTGTAATGGGCGTGTCTCATAGCACTTTGCGTTGGTCTTATCCTATCAGACCACGCCATCACGATCCCTTTTTGCGCCAGCCTGATACATGCCATATGCTGTTGGCTACAACGTTACTTTTCGGCTTCACAGTTTTCGGTCTACACATTGCCTCTTGCCCAGTAAGCCAAAGAAAGCAACCCCCGTGAAGTGCCCCACTGGACAAAACCACATGAGGGCTGCATCGACACCACACCTTTTTGTGATTTTGGGTGTAGGCTCATAGTCTTAAGCATTCAGATTAAATTTGAACGTAGTCCATGCGCCGCGTGATAGGCCGATTAATGATATTCCTTAATGCAAAGAACAAACACTACGCATTATCGTCATGGCGATGGACCCTTTTATTTTGCGTCACCAAGGCCTATTTTTACTTCATTAAAGTGAATAAAAACAGGAAGTTGGAGCTCATTGTTAAGATCTGACATTCATATTGATCATGCAGAGCAGGCGCGGATTTTTGAGACGATGACAGCTGCTTGCGGTGTCACAGGAGGCAGAGGAGCAAAATCGGCGCCGGATTACTCACAAAGTGTGAGATCAAATTTGCGGAACGCAGGTTCATCATCGTTGCGTCAACTGCCGTCGAAACTTCGGATTATGCCGGAGGGCGCGCCATCCTCACAAGATCTATGCGCTTTGACAGCACCGGTGTCAGCGCAATCAGGCGCGTTCTCTTGCGACATGGGACATTCAGTTAAGGCCAGATTCTCGTGCGAAGACATCAGAATTGAGGATGGGTGGCGACGAGGCTGTGGTCATTCTGTCTTACTATGCGCAGGCGTGCTGATAGGACTCGCGCTGACTGCTCAGTCCCCGGACCTTGGCTCTTCTACGCTTCCGGTCTTGGGCTTCATCTTGCATCTGTTAAGTATGATCCTCTGTGCGACAAAAATTGGTATGGGCCGTCAGGTTATTCCGTGTGACGTGAGGTTTAGATTGTCGAGCAGGGGGCCGCATCAAGGGTGTCCTACGACGTGAGGAGGTGACAGGATGACTATCTTGGCAGAACAAAATGCTGCATCAGATTGGCTATTGGCGCAACTCAAACCCAATGGGATGAGGCTGGCTGTTCGCAATCTGGCGAGACAAGGCTACGACGTTTTCAATCCAATGCACCAGGTGACGCGGCGGCGTAATGGAGAATTTGTAACCCGCGAGGAACAGTTATTTCCGGGCTATCTCTTTGTCACCTTGGGGCATTCGACATCCACGTGGAGCCCGATCAATGGCACGCTCGGTGTTAGCCGTCTTGTCGGGTTCGGAGGTCGGCTAGCAAAGGCTCCACCATCCTTGATCAGCGCATTGCGGGCAAGATGCGATGCGAGTGGCCTCATGAGCGAACCATCCTCTATCGATCCAGGTGATAGGGTTCAGCTGATCAATGGGCCTTTCGCCGATTTTGTGGCTGAAGTGCAAAGTATTGATCCTGATCGGCGCGTGTGGATTTTGCTCGATATCATGGGGCGTGCGACCCGGGTTGGGGTTTCTGCACATGAGGTGAAAGTGGTGTAGATCATGCATGTTTCCTCGGCAGTGCGGAATGCACAGAGCCTAGATTACCTTCGCGGTCGAGAACTGAAGCGGCGCTCTTGGTGCTGTCAAGAAATGTCGCATTCCGCTTGATAGGATCACTTGGCAATCTGCAGGGGTGCTTGTGTGGTGAATGTGATGATACTCCGGCGCATCTGAAGGCGGCTAGCCTGGACCCAAGTCATGCCCGCTGTGTTGCGTTATCAGGCATTTGCTCCGCGACCTGCACCCGGCGGCGTCGCGACTGGCCAGCAACAGGGTACCACAGAAGATCGATCGTTTGACCAGGCCCATGGCAACGGCACGTCCAGGCAATAGCCCTTTGCGCAGGGTCATCCGCAGGGCTGTCTCTCCTGTACAGGTTGCACGATCCGGTTTGTGCCCACCATCAAGGCGGTTTCAGAAAAACCGTGAGCGTCACGAGCTGGCCGCTGTCGACCTGCCTTGACGGGCGGATCGCTCTCAGCGGAAGGACTTTGCCCT
>NCJR01000446.1 GCA_002282555.1 Rhodobacterales bacterium 34-62-10 | reverse complement strand
AGGGCAGGGGACCGGCCCGGTCATCCTCCAGCGCGACGGGCGCTATCCGGAACTCTCCAATGCCTGGATCAGCAGCCTGATCGGACTGATGGCCTCGCACATCGGCAGTCCGTCCTTCCCGGAGAGCCGGGAGCGCCGTGTCTGGCTCTTCCTTGATGAGTTTCCCCAGCTGGAGCGGATGGAGGATTTCTCCACTCTGCTCGACCTGGGCCGCTCCAAGGGCATCTGCATCGTGCTGGCTGCGCAGGACACCTCCCAGATCCGCGCCCGGTATGGCCGGGACCGGACCAATGCCTGGCTCTCCATGGTGGGCACCCACATCATCACGCGCATGAGTATCGGGGAGGGCGCCGAAGATGTCAGCCGCGCGCTCGGTGTGGCCGAGGTCGAAGTGGCGGTCCGATCGCGGAGCCATTCCGGAGGAAAGGTGTCGGAGTCTACCTCGATGCAGGTCCAGACCCGCCCTGTCATGACCCCGTCTGAAATCGCCAGCGAGCTAGGTCCCCGGAAGACGCTTATCCGTGTCCTGCTCGTGGGTGTCGGACAGGACTATTACATCATCAATGTACCTTACTTCACCCCTCGCTTTGAACGCCGCCCGCATGTCCCGGCTGAGTGGACCCTCACCCCGCCCAGAGAGCTGGAGCCCAGCCCGGAGCCTGAAGGTCCTCCGGAGCCGCCACCCTCTGCGCCCCGGCTGACCAGCAGCGACCTCACGCAAATCCTCGGGAAGAAGCGCGACCTTCACTGATGGTCGCTTCGATCTCCGCCCGTAAGTCTGTCGGTGCGGCGGTCGCCTACTACAAGCATATGGCGCAGGACGAATACTACACCGGCGACCGCGAAGCCGACGGGGAGTGGTCAGGCCGGGGCGCCGAACGCCTGGCACTGGAGGGCGCCGTCTCGAAGGCGGAGTTCGAAGCCGCGCTCAACGGGCGCGACCCCAGAACCGGCGAGCGTCTCAACCAGATAGGCCGGTCCCATGCGCCGGGCTGGGACATGACCTTCTCCGCGCCGAAGTCTGTTTCGGTGATGTGGGCGCTCTCCTCCCCGGCCGAGCGGGCAAGGATCGAGCAGGCGCACCGGCAGGCCGTCTCTGCCGCCACGCGGCATCTGGAAGACAACCATGCGGTCACGCGCCGGGGCAGGGGCGGGGCCATCCGCGAGCCGGTGGCGGGGCTCGTGATCGCAAGGTTCCACCATCACACCAGCCGTGATCTCGATCCCCAGCTTCATACCCATGCGTTCATCTTCAACACGGCCCCGAGGCGGGACGGCTCCTGGGGCTCCATCGTCAGCCGGGATCTCTACAGGGCGCAGAAGGACGTCGGCGCGGTCTACCGCGAGCACCTCGGCCGGGCACTGGAACGGGACGGGCATGCCGTCCGCTGGCTGGTCACGGGGTTCCGTCTGAGCGCTATTCCCTACAGCGTCGAGCGGGCCTTCTCGAAGCGGCGCCTCGCCATCGAGCAGGCGGCAGAGACCCATGGCTACCGCACGCCTAAAGGCATGGAACTTGCCGCGCTCCGTACCCGGCAGGCCAAGCGCCCG
>NCJR01000106.1 GCA_002282555.1 Rhodobacterales bacterium 34-62-10 | reverse complement strand
CGGAGCCGAGGCGATGGACAGCAGATCGCCGGTCTCGCAGTCCATCACGACGGCAGCCGCACTTTCGCCCGCCAGTCGTGCCTGCACATAACCTTGCAGCGCATTGTCCACTGTTAACTGGATATTCGCACCGGCCTTGCCTTCCTGCCGGTCCAACTCCCGCATCACGCGGCCAGCGGCATTGACCTCGACCCGCTTGGTGCCCGCCTTGCCACGCAGGATATCTTCCTGTCGGGCCTCAAGTCCAACCTTGCCGATCTGGAACCGGGGAATGCGCAGCAGGTGATCCGGGTTCTCGATCTTGGACAGGTCATAGTCGCTGATCGGGCCGACATAGCCCACCACATGGGCGAAATCCGGCCCTGCGGGATAAAAACGGGATAACCCCACCTCGGGCGTGACGCCGGGCAGGGCAGGGGCGTTGATCGCCACTTTCGAGATGTCATCCCAACTGACCCGGTCCGCTACGGTCACTTGTGTATCGCCACGGCTGTCGCGCATCTCTTCCAGGGCGCGCTCCTGTTCCTCGGGGCTCAGGTCGATCAGTGTCGCCAGACGGCGCATGACCACGTCGATGTCGCCTGCATCCTCGCGCACCATGATGATGCGGTAACTGGGCTGGTTCTCGGCGATGACGGCACCATTGCGGTCATAGATCTGGCCGCGCGCGGGTGCGATCAGACGGATGCTGATCCGGTTCTCCTCGGCCAGAACGCGGAACTGATCGGCCTGTTCGACCTGCATGTACCGCATCCTGAGGCCAAGAACCCCCATGAACGCCAGCATCGAGCCGCCCATGACCAGCCCGCGCCGCGTGATCCGGCGCGAAGAGTCAGCGCTGTCCTTCGGATTGCGTCTCATATCCGTTGCCCCAGCCTGTCCAGATCGCCGGGTGCGGCCTTGCGCACCCCGAATACCCATTGCGAAATCATGACAATCACAGGATAGCAGATCAAGGTCATCACCACATGGATCACAGTCAGACCCAGTGGTGCCTGCGGGATCATAAGCACCGCCAGCACCAACCGGTTCACCAACGAGATGGTCAGGAAGATCCCCGCAACGGCCAGCCACTCCATCATGAACGGCTGATCCCGCAATGTGCGGGCGCGATTCTTCAACGCCTGTGTCCCGATCACCATCAGTGCGGCCCAAAGTCCGGGCGGTCGCAGGAACAAAAGATCCGCCAGCAATATGATCAATCCCACCGATAGCGCGGGCACGAATTCAGGACGCCGCAACGCCCACGCGAAAATCAGTGCCACCAGCATGTCCGGACCGGCCCAGACCTGTGGCTGAAAATCCAGCGGAACCAGCTTGGAAAATATCAACAACATTGCCAAAGCCACGAACATCATTCGCATGGCCCAGATACGGGGTGTGCTTCCCTCAGCCATTCCCATCCTCCGTATCCGAAAGCAGCTCACCTTCTGCGGGAAGCGGCGCTGGCGTCACGCGCTGTTCCGCCGGGGCGACAAGCGCGCCGGGATCGCGGATCACCTCGGTGCCGGGATTGCGCAGGACGCGCAGAAACTCCAACCGCTCGTAATCCGCGGCCAGCACCACACGCAACCGACCGCCGGGATCGGCGGCGACCTGGCCGATCAGCAGGCCTGCCGGGAACACCCCGCCATCGCCTGACGACACGACCCGGTCGCCGGGACGCACCAGATCCGGGTCTTCAAGGAACGAGATCGGCGGTGCTGCGGTATTGTCGCCCTGCACGATCGCCGTTTGCCCCGACGGTTGGATCGTTGCCGGTATGCGGCTGGCCGTGTCGGTCAAAAGGATCACACGGGATGTATCGCGCCCCACGCCCGAGATGCGCCCCACCAATCCGATGCCGTCCATCGTGGCCCACCCATCCACGATCCCGTCCCGCGCGCCCACGTTCAGCAGCACGGACTGTCGGAAAGGCGAGCCGCTGTCAGCCAGCACCACGCCCGTAACAAAGGTCAGGCGCGGGTCCAGCCGGACCTTGTTCAGGTCCAGCAGGCGGGCATTCTCCTGCTCCAGCTGCAATGCCGCCTCTTTCCATGCCTTCATCTTTTGCAATTCGTTTCGCAGATCCTGATTCTGCTGCACGATGCGCTGATAGCTCTGGAAATCCCGGATCATGTTGACGGTCGCTGTCACGGGTGCCATCGCCCAGTCGAAACTGGGCACGACGCGGTCCACCACCGCCGCACGGAACCGTTCCACACGCGGACTGTCGATCCGCCAGACCAGAAACAGACCGATCAGGCACAAGACAAGGACCCCCACAAGCAATCGCTTGAGAGGGCCCAGATAGTCATCAGCCTGAGATCTGTCCTTTGCCAAGGTCTATCCCCGTCCTTGCCGGAACCCTCTCATAGGGTGGGTCCGTCAGCTGTCGTAGTCAATCGCATGGCGCAGCTGTTTTTCATACTCAAGCGCCTTGCCTGTACCCAATGCGACGCAGTTCAACGCCTCGTCCGCGATGGACACGGCCAGACCCGTCTCTTCGCGTAGCGCCAGATCCAGATCACCCAGCAACGCGCCGCCGCCCGTCAGCATCACGCCACGATCCACGATATCCGCCGCCAGATCCGGCGGGGTCGCCTCAAGCGCGGTCATCACGGCTTCGCAGATCTGCTGCACCGGCTCGCTCAGCGCCTCGGCCACCTGTGCCTGACTGATTTCAGTCTCTTTTGGCACGCCATTCAACAGATCGCGGCCCCGGATCATCATGGATGTGCCACGACCGTCATCAGGCATGCGCGCGGTGCCGATCGAGGTCTTGATGCGTTCGGCGGTCGCCTCGCCCACCAGCAGGTTATGCTGGCGACGCAGATAGTTGATGATCGCTTCATCCATCCGGTCCCCTCCGACACGGACCGAGCGGGCATAGACGATATCACCCAAGGACAGCACCGCCACCTCGGTCGTGCCGCCCCCGATGTCCACCACCATGTTGCCTGTGGGGTCGGTGATGGGCATCCCGGCACCGATTGCTGCGGCGATGGGTTCGGCGATCAGCCCGGCTTTGCGTGCGCCCGCGGACAGCACCGACTGCCGGATCGCGCGTTTCTCGACAGGAGTCGCGCCATGGGGGACGCAGACGATAATCTTCGGTTTTGAAAAGGTCGACCGCTTCAAAACCTTGCGGATGAAATGCTTGATCATCTCTTCCGCTGTGTCGAAATCGGCAATCACACCGTCACGCATGGGCCGGATCGCCTCGATGCTGCCCGGCGTACGGCCCAGCATCAGCTTGGCATCCTCGCCCACCGCAAGCACCTTCTTTACACCGTCCTTGATATGATAGGCCACGACCGACGGCTCGCTGAGCACGATGCCCTTACCCTTGACATAGACCAGCGTGTTGGCCGTGCCGAGGTCGATCGCCATATCCGAGGCGAAGAGACTGGGCATCTTATCGAATATTGACATCGTGTCATGTCCCGTTGTTGAATTTGTGCAAGTAGCCAGCGACTCTGCCTGAGGCGGCCAGATGCCCTTATAGGGCTGGGGTGCAGTTTGTGAAAGACCCCGCTTGATTTTGCATCAGCACACTTCCGCCTGAGAGGGGGATGGGCTATGGACAAGCGATGCTGTCTTATCAACATATCTACCATGCCGGCAACCCGGCCGATGTCCACAAGCATGCGCTTCTGTGCTGGATGCTGAACTACCTCACAGCCAAGGACAAACCGCTCAGCTATCTGGAAACCCATGCCGGGCGCGGGCTTTACCTGCTGAATGCGCCCGAAGCGATCAAGACTGGCGAGGCGGCTGCCGGCATTGAAGCCCTGCTGCAACAAGGTGGGATGCCCCCGGATCACCCCTATCTGAAGGCTCTGTCCCGGGTGCGCGCGGAGCATGGCCCACATTCCTATGCCGGTTCGCCTCTGTTGGCGGCAATGACCCTGCGACCGCAGGACCGGCTGCATCTGGCGGAACTGCACCCGCGGGAACATGCTGCCCTTGAATTCGCAATGTCGCCCTATGGGGCGCGGGTCTACCGGCAGGACGGCTTCGCCATGGCGCAGGCGATCTGTCCGCCCGATCCGCGCCGGGGCCTGATGCTGATCGACCCCAGCTATGAGGTCAAGACCGATTACGACACGATCCCCGCCCAGATCGCCAAGCTGCACCGCAAATGGAACGTGGGCGTCATCTGCCTGTGGTACCCGATCCTGACCAGCGGCGCGCATGCCCCGATGCTGGCCGCGCTTGAAGCCCGGACCCTGCCGGGTGCCCTGCGCCACGAGGTGCGCTTTCCCCCGGTGCGCCCCCGGCACGGGATGGTGGGATCGGGCCTGTTCATCGTCAACGCGCCCTTTGGCACCAAGGATGAGGCGCAACGCCTGAGCAAACTGTTCGCGCAAAGCTGACGCCGGCGGGGGAGGGTGCCCGTTTGCCGCCCAAGGTCACTAGGGCTGAAAGCCTCCCCTTGGATATTTGAAGCAAGAAGAAACCCGCCGCGGTTCAGGCGGCGGGTTTGTCACGGGGTCTTTGATAACCGCGTGGATCAGCTGACGTCCTTGTAATTTATCTCGCGACGGTCCGCACCGGGACCGTTTTTCTCGCGCCGCACCAAGAGACGGTTCAGCGCGTTGACATAGGCCCGAGCCGAGGCGACGACCGTGTCGGTATCAGCCGACTGGCCCGTGGCGATCATTCCGTCTTCCTCAAGCCGGACACTCACGGTGGCTTGTGCGTCGGTCCCTTCGGTCACGGCATTGACCTGATAGAGTTGCAGCCGCGCCTTGTTCGGATGCAGCGCGCGCACGGCCTTGAAGGTGGCATCCACGGGACCATCGCCATGCTCGGTGGCGATCATCTCCTTGCCGTCGATCTCCATCTCCAGCGTGGCTTCGGCAGGTCCGCCCGTGCCGCACAGAACCTTGAGCGAGACAATCTGCAGCCGGTCATTGCCCGCATCTGTCGTCGAAGAGACCAGCGCCACGATATCCTCGTCATAGACTTCCTTCTTGCGGTCAGCCAATTCCTTGAACCGCACGAAGATGTCTTTGAGTTGGTTATCGCCCACATCATGCCCCAACTGGCGCAGCTTGTCGCGCAGCGCGGCGCGGCCCGAATGCTTGCCCATGACAAGGTTGGACGCAGTCAGGCCGATATCCTCGGGGCGCATGATCTCGAATGTTTCGGCGTTCTTGAGCATCCCGTCCTGATGGATGCCGGATTCATGCGCAAAGGCATTCTTGCCCACGATGGCCTTGTTGAACTGCACCGCAAAGCCCGACACTGTGGCGACGCGGCGCGAGATGTTCATGATCTTGGTCGTATCCACGCGGGTGCGGTAGGGCATGATGTCATTGCGCACCTTCAGCGCCATCACCACCTCTTCCAGCGCTGTGTTGCCCGCACGCTCGCCCAAGCCGTTGATCGTGCATTCGATTTGCCGCGCGCCTGCCTCGACCGCGGCCAGCGCGTTGGCGGTCGCCATGCCCAGATCGTTGTGGCAATGGGTGGCGAAGATCACGCTATCGGCCCCCGGCACCCGCTCGCGGATCATGCGGATCAGATCGGCGCTTTCGCGCGGCGCGGTATAGCCGACGGTATCGGGGATGTTGATCGTCGTGGCGCCCGCCTTGATCGCGATCTCGATCACCCGGCACAGGTAATCATGCTCGGTCCGCGTCGCATCCATGGGCGACCACTGCACGTTGTCGCACAGGTTGCGCGCGTGGCTGACGGTCTGATGGATCTTCTCGGCCATCTCATCCTGCGTCAGGTTCGGAATGGCCCGGTGCAGCGGCGAGGTGCCGATGAATGTGTGGATACGCGGACGCTTGGAATGGCGGACCGCCTCCCAGCAGCGGTCAATATCGGCCAGATTTGCGCGCGCCAGCCCGCAGATTACGGCCTCTTTCGACCGCTCGGCAATCTCCTTGACCGCGCGGAAATCCCCTTCCGAGGCGATGGGAAAACCCGCCTCGATGATATCCACTCCCATATCATCCAGAAGCTCGGCGATCTCCAGCTTCTCGGAATGGGTCATCGTGGCGCCGGGGCTTTGTTCGCCATCGCGCAAGGTCGTGTCGAAGATCAAGACGCTGTCTTGTTCGGATCTATCGGTCATCTCGGGTCTCTTTCCATGTCTGCTGTGGTTGGGCTTGGCGCGGGATGCACATCCTCTGAGCGGTCGCGCCGGGCCGGCACGCTCAGAGGCGGCTTAGCGACAGCAGAAGGGCAGCAGCGACAGACACGTGGGCTACGTGTGCAGGGGTCGCCATATGTGCCAAAATCGTCATGAAGTCAGGTTATACGCGGCAGGTGGCAAATGAAAAGCCCGAATTTCGCGCAAATCGCATTGAAGCGCAGCACGTCGCCGCTAGGTCCCGACCTATGGAAAAAGCATTGATCATAGGGGCTTCGGGCGGCATCGGTGCGGCTGTCATGGCCGAACTCGCCGCGCGGGGGGTGGCCATCACAGGTCTGTCACGCCGCGACACCGGGCTGGACGTGACGGATGAGGACAGCGTGGCCGCCGCCCTTGGCGCGTTGGAACCGGGCTTCGATCTGATCCTTGTCGCCACAGGCGCACTGGTGATCGACGGGGCAGAGCCGGAAAAGACGATCCGCCGCGTGACCGCCAAGGGCATGGCGGATCAATTCGCGCTCAACTGTATCGGGCCATCCTTGGTGCTGAAGCACAGCCTGAGGCTTTTGCCGCGTAACAACCGGGCCGTATTCGCGGCATTGTCTGCGCGCGTAGGCTCGATCGGGGACAATGCGCTGGGCGGCTGGTACAGCTACCGCACCGCCAAAGCCGCGCTGAACCAGATGATCCACACCGGCGCGATCGAACTGGCGCGCAGCCATCGGCATGCGGTTTGCGTGGCCCTGCATCCCGGCACAGTGGCCACATCCTTTACCGCCGATTACGCCGCCACCCATGACCGCGTCGCCCCGGCACAGGCTGCGGTCAACCTGTTGGGCGTGATCGAGGGGCTGACCCCGGCCGA
>NCJR01000105.1 GCA_002282555.1 Rhodobacterales bacterium 34-62-10 | reverse complement strand
AAGAAATGGAGGACGCATTCTATGCAAGCATGAACGCCCTTGATAACGTCGCATAAGTTTTGAACAAAAAACTCTCCGGTAAACCCGGGGCGCTTCATTGCGCTTCAGGGCAGTCGTGCCTTTGAATTTGTCACGCGACCAAAACTTCGCGGCGGTGAGGCCAAGTGGTAGCCCCTCAGGCGTGATCGCCAGGCTCACATGCATGAGCATCCCACAAACCAGATACTTCTTGCGCCACTCACTCCTTTGGCGAGGACCCGTGGCCGTACCGGTAAAGCCGATCTTCTCGGGGTTTGCGCGCTTAAATGCAAAATCCGTTGTGTCTTGAAGAATGAGGATTGGTCCGTCGGTTGCTTGTACGCGCTGCGCCGTCGAACGGAAGTGACCTGTCAGGATCTTGTCTTCGCTCACGGCGTCATTGTCAAAAAACCGATAGGCCGCCTTCGTGTTGGCCCAATCCTGAAACGCGGTCGGCAAGGAATCCCCCGGCCGCTCTCCCAAATCCTCCAACATCTTACCAAGCCGCCGATTCAGCCGCACGTCCCCAAAATCACATCCGGAAATTTCCGTTTCTACCCAATTCTGCACCATGTCTGTACCTCAATCACTCGATACAACATGACGAATCATGATCGACTCCTATCGGGCAAGACCAAGCCTTGTGGGTGAATCAATTCGCCACACTACTTGTGGGTAACTGCAAGCTCGCGACCGCGCTTCCTCAAATGTTCATGAAATGTTCTGATTCGCATTCGAGATTCTAGGATCAACCTGATTTCTCGTTTGTTTTGCCCGCGGGCAAATCGATAATGACGCACCCTCAGGACTTACCCGATTTGCCCGCGGGCAAATCAACAATGACGGACCTCAGGACTTCCCGATTTGCCCGCGGGCAAATCAACAATGACGGACCCCAGGACTTCCCGATTTGCCCGCGGGCAAATCAACAATGACGGACCTCAGGACATACCTGATTTGCCCGCGGGCAAATCAACAATGACGGACCTCAGGACATACCCGATTTGCCCGCGGGCAAATCAACAATGACGGACCCCAGGACTTCCCGATTTGCCCGCGGGCAAATCAACAATGACAGTCCTCAGGACTTCCCGATTTGCCCGCGGGCAAATCAACAGTGACGGACCTCAGGACATACCCGATTTGCCCGCGGGCAAATCATCATGTAGCGCTGATGCATTACAATCCAAATCTGTTCAGAATGTGTCCGTAAGGGGGGTGGTTAGCGGACACATGTTGCTGAAATTTGCAAGGTCAGAGAAACCACATGCTAGATCGTATCATATAGATGGTACGATTTAATTTACACATGACGCACTCTAATGGGGTCTGTTACCGGAGGGGGCAGAATAGTACGTTCTAAGGGCTGATCTTGGCTCCTGTGCGGTGCAAAGTTCTGTAGATCGTTGGCCTCGAGACAGCAAAGACTTCTGCCAAGTCACTGATGGAATAGTCACCGGTGGCATACATGCGGGCGAGTTCTTTCTGTCGCTTTTCAGAGAGTTTCGGCTGTTTTCCCCGGAGTTTGCCCTTTGCCCGTGCGATAGCCATGCCTTCCTTGGTCCGTAACCGGATAAGATCGGCTTCAAACTCAGCAAAGGTGGCCAGAATGTTGAAGAACATTTTACCCATTGGGTCCGTCGGGTCGTAGATGGACATCCCCAACGCGAGCTTGACGCCTTTTTTCTCCAACTGATCTGCGATCGCGCGTGCATCAGGGACGGAACGGGCGAGGCGATCCAATTTTGGCACGACCAGCACGTCACCTTCCCGCACGGCAGCCAGTGCTTGGTCGAGACCGGGGCGGGCGCGGTTGGTGCCCGTTAGCCCATGATCAGTATAAATGAGATCCTCTGATACGCCTAAGGCGCATAGGGCCTGCCGTTGTGCGGTTAGGTCCTGTTTGTCGGTCGAGCAGCGGGCATAGCCAATTTTGGTCACAGTCATGGCCTAAGTGTACGATTAAGGAGCGGCATATGCGAATCAAATCGTACTACCTATACGAGATGCTCTGAGGTGTGGTTTCTCTGACCTTGCCAACCTTTGCAAAAGATGTTCGGTGAACGAACCCCTTACGGACATATCGCACAGGATCCTTCTCCTTACCGGCGGACGCCGCTATCCCGAAACCTGTGCAACAAACTCATCGATCAACATGGCTTTCATGCCTGCTTGCCGGGGCCCTTCGATGTCCGCGCTAGGTGTATCTCCGACAAACATTATCCGGCCTGGGGGAGCGCCTGATGCCTTAGCAACCATTTCATAAATTTGCTGGTCTGGTTTCTGGTGGCCGACAAAGCACGACAGAACCTGAAACGCTGGTTTAATCTCTGGGAAGCGTTTCAGCGCGCCCACATAATCGACACTGAGGTTGCTGCAGATACCATAGGGGACCGGCAGGCCGGCCAGTATTTCTGCAATGCCGGGACAGAGCCGTAAAGAAGCAACTTCATGAGAGATGGCGGTCTGTGCGGCGATCAGGTCAGCGACAGATGCCCCCGCCATGATCTGATCGTTGATGGCCGCAATGCTCATGTCCGATGTCATTGCTAAACGGCGAAACAGCTCAACCTTACCTTTGGGCAATCGTCGCAGAATTTGAGCAAGAGGGCGTTGCCGGTCTATGATGTTGATCAGCGTCCCAAACAGATCAAAGCAGACTACATCTATGTTTTGGAGCACATTGTTCATACTTGCTGGCAATCCGTCTTTTCCATTGAGGACAAGCCAGGGTTTCATCTGGGCTAATGGGTGCAGAACGGGGCTATCTGCTGCCAAGATATCGATTACAAGGTTTCAATTGTTATGTCTTGCCGGTGCAGCATTTGACGGGGTGGGCGGAAAGTGTGAATTCGCTGCACATGCGAAGGCACGCTGTCAAACACATGAAAGCGGCCATAAGAGTTCAGGTTCAACGCCCCACCATGCTGCACCAAGCACCGAGGTCAGCTATGCGCAGAGAGCGGACTTTGCAAAGTCACACTTTCGGCACCGACGAAGTGGATAGACCGACTGACAGCCTCCTAGAAGGTAGAATGACCGAGCCTAGCCGGATGCCGATCCGGCATAAGCATGCACACCGGGCCGATATGCCCGATTCTTGGGCATATTTTATCGTTTGTTTTTAGCGCCTTACGTCAGGACCTCACGGCGCTCGGACCATAAGCCTGCACACCCACGGCATAAGTATGCACGCGGTAGAAATCAAAAAATGTGTTGGGCAATGCGGGGCCATGACAGAGTATCGCTGCGATCATGAATCGGATTTTGCGCGGTCAGATAACCATTGATTTAGTCATATTCTGGATTTAACGTCAAGATTTTGCACAAAAATAGGATTTAGTGGTGAGCTGTGCCGTGTCACCAGCCCAGCCCAGGTATCCCGCCCTCTTTCTCTCGATCCATCGCGAGCCAATAAACGGTCGGTGCAGGCGTTTCGTTTCTCCATTCCACCTCGATAGCAGGGTCCGGCCATTCGAGTCTGGCATGAGTGCCCGCCTCCACAAAGGCGTAGGTTCTGGCCCAGAGTTCAAGCGTTTCCTGCCTGTCGGATCCGGAGCAAGCCGCAGAAATCTGCTGGCACCGTGCCATGGAGCGGACGAAAATCGACGGATCGTTACGTCTGGTCAAAGCACGCAAGGCGTCAAGATAGTCGGAGCGGAAGACCGTCGGGATCACGATGTGGGCAAGCCCATTCGAAGTCAGTTCCCGGGACATGACGATGCGGCTAAGCCGACCGTTTCCGTCGTTGAACGGGTGGACTTCTGAAATCAGATAGTGGGCCATCAAAGCCCGGGAAAAAGGGTCTTGTGTCGCGGAAATTGTTTGAAAGCCTTCGAATAGGGTGCCGCGGACCAGTTCCGGCGCGACGAAAAATGAACTCCCGGCCTTGTTCGCGCGTTCCTTGAATTGGCCTGGCCCTATGGAGGGCCTTCCGCGCATGGTGTCGGCATGATCGGCCATCAGCAATTCGATGAACCGGTCTGGCCCCATATCGTCCAGCCCGGCCCTTGGCGGTTCCATCAACTTGAGATAGGTGCCGAGCACATCGTGGCCATCGGCAGGACGCGTTTCCGGAACTTTTCCGTCGAAGACGATCTCTTCGGCCTCTTTTACCGCAAATTCGGTCCCTTCTATATAGTTCGAAAAATAAGCCTCGACAAAGGTCGAAGATGAACGACGCTCCATTCCGGTATTCGGATCCAGGACCGCAGAAACAGGATTGTTGAGAAGATATATCGACAGGATGCGAAGCCGTTCCAGACAGTCTGCATCAAATGGCCGTCCTTCGGCCCTGGCACGACCGACATTCGACAGGAGCCGAGCCTTTCGGGTCGTCAGCAAGGCACCGATTGTCCGGTCCAGTGCCTGGAAAGCCTCCTCACGACCGATCTCTGGCGCCAGCTTCCGGGCGGTATCCCGTATTTCGTTCAATTTTGCTTCGCCCTGGGCTGTGCAGATCCGGTCGAGAAGGATCTCTACACCTGCTGCCCCAATCGTCCTCGCCGGACCATTTCTGGAACGGGACGGCTGCATGTTGTCGATAAGGCGACGGACCGGGCCGGAGATCCATGTGCCGACGAACGGAACATCCTCCCCTTCTATCGGCCCTGCACCATCGCGGGCCGAGATCGTCAGTCCCGGGAGGGTGACGGTCTGCGGCTTACCCGGTCGACTGATGAAGATGAACCTCTCATCAGTTTCCGATTCCGCCCAAACAGTGGGCTGTGACTCTACTCCACTCCGGTCGGTTACAACTCCTTCCGGGAAAAGATATGAGACCACCAGATGCCAGTTCCTGCGGATCGTGGCTTCCGCCGATTCACCGCCCGGCTCCATGTAGATCCCGGATGCGATCCGCTCCAGCTTTCCACTCCGCGCCATGCGACGAAGCCGCGCTGAGGCGGCGGCATCCGATCCATCATCGAAGACAAGCTTTCCCATGATCGCACCCCATGCCGGAAGGATACCGCCGGGATCGACGGACATGTCACATTGTAGGGGTTAGTCGAGATGATCACCAGCAAAATGTTCACATCTCGCAGTTAACGACCATGATGTGAACGAAATCAGCGTTTAGCGGCGAGGGCCGAAACCGCTATCCGGAAAAAGATGCCGTAAGGCCGCTCACCCGGGCAGGTCGGGAGAAATTCCGCTTGACAGGGGGTGTGCATAGAAACCCCCAAACTGTGCATCCTTATGCCTCGTTGGCACTGGCGAAAGCCACTTATGCTTACGCCGGAGTGGCGACCCAGGTCATCTATTTGGAAATTCGCGAAACATGAGTGCCGCCCGCATTCAAGCGATGCCCTCCGAAACCGGAAGAAATCGCTTGACTGGGTGTGCACGGAAAACGTGCGTTTTGTGCACGCTTATGACCCGTTTACAGCTGCAGCGACATTTGGACCTCTTAGTGGGAAAATATCTAAATTTTAGATAAAATTTTTTCCGCAGTAACACAAGCCCTTGTTGTCAAAGGAGGGCTCTGGTGTCCAAAACGCTGGCCTCATCAGGTCACCATGCATTGGTTCAAGCTATGCTTGATGCCCGTAAAGCTTCGGGGCTTACTCAGATGGAACTCGCTCAAAAATTAAAATGTCAGCAGTCTTTGATAGCCCGAATGGAGTCAGGGCAACGCCGAATTGATGCTGTAGACATCGTGAGGTGGGCAAGGGCTGTCGGGGTGGAGCCTAAGGCGTTCATCGATGTTGTTTCAGAGCACATCAGAGAGTAATTTCAGTAACGTTTGGGTTGGACTGGACACAGAGGTCTCTAGTGTTCCGCGCCTGACATAGGATTCCCAAGCCTGCTCTATCGTGCCATATTCGGGTGATGAGACGCGATGACATTTGCCTTTATCTCGGCCCCGCTGAACGTTCAGAGCTTCAAGCCCTGATCACCAATCGCAACACTCCACGCAAGCTGGTCTGGCGGGCTGGGATCGTGTTAGCGACGGCTGACGGTCACGGCACCTTCGAGATCATGCGGCGGACTGACATGTCGAAGCCGACGGTCTGGCGCTGGCAGGAGCGTTATCTCGATGAAGGTGTGGCCGGTCTCAAGCGCGACAAGACACGACCGTCGCGCGTGCCGGCGCTGCCAATGGCAACAAGGCTGAAGGTACTTGCCAAGACTGTGCAGGAAACCCCGCCCAATGCCACGCACTGGAGCCGCGCGCTGATGGCCGAGGTCATGGGCATCTCGCCATCGAGCGTCGGGCGGATATGGGCCGAGGCCGGTCTCAAGCCACATCTCACGAAGGGGTTCAAGGTTTCGAATGACCCGATGTTCGAAGAGAAAGTCACAGATATCGTCGGGCTTTACCTCGACCCGCCGGACCGGGCCGTGGTGCTGTGCGTCGACGAAAAGTCCCAGATCCAGGCACTGGATCGCACACAGCCCGGACTGCCTCTAAAGAAGGGCCGCGCGGCAACCATGACCCATGATTACAAGCGCCATGGCACCACCACTCTCTTCGCTGCGTTGGACGTGAAATCGGGCAAGGTCATCGGCGATTGTATGCCGCGCCACCGCGCTTCAGAGTTCCTGAAATTTCTGCGGCAAATCGACAAGGCTGTGCCTGCCCGGCGTGACGTGCATCTGGTTCTCGATAACTACGCCACCCACAAGACACCCGAGGTGAAGGCCTGGCTAGACAAGCATCCGCGCTTCAAGCTCCACTTCACGCCCACCAGCGCGTCTTGGCTGAACCTTGTGGAGCGTTTCTTTGCCGAGATCACATCGAAGCGCATCCGACGCGGCAGCTACTCCAGCGTCGATGATCTGGAGACAGCGATTTATGACTATCTTGCGCAGCACAATGAGAGGCCAAAGCCCTTCAAATGGACCAAAACCGCAGAGGATATTCTTACCCGGGAACGTCGCGCGCTGGACAAACTCGATGAAATCCGAGGGAACCGGTAAGATGCGTTAGACTCGGAGCACTAG
>NCJR01000445.1 GCA_002282555.1 Rhodobacterales bacterium 34-62-10 | reverse complement strand
GTGCGGATGATCTTCATTTGCCTGGTTCCTCTTGAGAAAAGACATGTTCGGGTGCGGGGAAGCGGCGGCTACGCACCTCTTCGGCATAGGCTTGGATGGCGCCGGCGGCATCGGTGGCGAGATGCGCATAGCTTTTGACAAATTTCGGCTTGAAAGCGTCGAAGAGGCCCAGCATGTCGTCGATCACCAGGATCTGGCCGTCGCAACGTACCGACGCGCCGATACCAACCGTTGGAATTGCGATCTCTGCCGTAATCTGGTCGGCAAGCTCCGCGGGTACCTTCTCCAAAACGACCGAGAAGGCCCCGGCATCGGCAACAGCACGTGCATCCTCTCGGATCCGCTTACCATCTTCGCCACGACCTTGGACCTTGTAGCCGCCGATCGCGTTGACTGCCTGCGGGGTCAGGCCGATATGCGCCATCACGGGGACACCCCGGTCCACGAGGAAGCGGATCGTTTCGGCCATGTGCTGACCACCTTCCAGCTTCACTGCGCCAGCGCCGGTTTCGGCCATGAGCCGCGCGGCATTGCGAAACGCTTGCGCGGCGGACTCCTCGTAGCTCCCGAACGGCATATCGATGACCATCAGTGCCCGGTCCAGACCGCGGGCCACGGCCTGGCCGTGCATGATCATCATTTCCATGGTGACATTGAGTGTCGACGGCAGGCCGTGCAGCACCATCCCGACACTGTCGCCGACCAAGACGAGATCACAGTGCTCATCCGCAAGCTTGGCGACTGGCGTTGTGTAGGCGGTCAGGCAGACCAATGGCTCAGCGCCTTTTCGGGCGCGAATGGCGGTGGCGGTCAGGGATTTGACCGGGGCTGACTGACTCATTGTGATCCCTCAAGTTGACGCAACGGCAAGTTGCTAGCGTCTGACGCTCTGCTTCGCAAGTGCAGCGCAATATTATTTCGTGGAGGAAGGCGGTGAACGCGGATCAGATGTCCAGTCCGAGGTCGAGCGTCGGTGCAGAATGGGTCAATGCTCCGGAGGAGATGTAATTCACGCCCGTGGCGGCGACCTCCGCCACGCGGTTCAAACCCATGTTGCCGGAAGCTTCCAGCACAAGGCGGCCGGCATTCATCGTCACGGCTTCGTTCAACGTGGGCGTATCCATGTTGTCCAGCAGCACCACGTCTGCGCCGCCCTCATTGAGCACTTCAGCCAATTGCTCCAACCTATCCACCTCGATCTCTGTTCGGATCATGTGAGAGGCACGTGCTTTCACGGCCGCGAGTACCGGCCGAATACCGCCCGCCGCTGCGATGTGGTTGTCTTTGATCAAGATCGCATCGGATAGAGAAAAGCGGTGGTTAAACCCGCCGCCGTGGATCACGGCTTGCTTTTCAACCAAGCGAAGGCCGGGGGTGGTCTTGCGCGTGCAGGTGATGCGCGCCGCGGTCCCGACGGTTTCACGAACAAAACGGGCCGTTAGCGTTGCGATCCCGGACAACCGCCCTGCAAAATTCAGGGCGACCCGCTCGGCGCTGAGGATCGATGCTGCGCTGCCATTGATCTCCATCAGAAGATCACCGGCAGCGATTTGCTCACCATC
>NCJR01000444.1 GCA_002282555.1 Rhodobacterales bacterium 34-62-10 | reverse complement strand
CTCGGGTGTTCGATGACTCCGTGTATATATACCGCAGTTACGCCAAAACCCGAAATTTGTTGTGGTTGATGACCCTGAAATTGTCCGAGACCTGATCGCGGAATGATGTCCACTCCTTTGGAATGGTTTCGCGGAAGAACTTCAGGATCGCAGTCGCGAACTGCTTCTGGCTGGGGTAGTGGCGATTGTGCGTCACGTATTGGTGCATGACTGCCCAAAGCCTCTCGATCGGATTCAGATGTGGGCAGTACGGCGGTAACTGGATGAGATTGATGCGACACGCGGGCCTGGCAAGGAATTCCCTGACATCCGGCCCCTTGTGATAGGCGGCGTTATCCCAGATCACATGGATCAGTCGCTTGTCAGGGTTGCGCTCCTCGATCTTGGCCAGAAGCTGGACGGCACTGACCCCATCAACGGTTGTGGGTTCGACAAAAGGGGCATCGAAGGTTTCAAGGTTGACCGCGCCATGGATATTGACGCGGCCACGGCCTGCAGTGGTCGTGACGGCAGGATGTGAGCCTGCTTTCACCCAGCCGTATGCAGGCTTTGTCTGATACTCAGGGTGGACGGCATCGGCAAAATAGATGGCTTCATCCGCACCAAGCTCAGCCAGTAGGCGTTGGTACATGGCAATAAAGGCCGCCTGTTTCTCGGCCGATGCAACGCGAGGAAGGGCCTTGGGCTTGCGATATTCGAACCCCAAGCGCGCCAACAGCTTGATGCAGCCGGAATGGGAATAGTGCAGGCCAAACTCTTGGAGAATATGGTTCCTGATCTCAACGGTCGAGCGGCAGAAGCGATCCTGCAACCAGTCGCATAAGCCCGCCTCCTGATCAGCAGTCATACGGGACTGACCGCCCTTCCAGCCGTCGAAGGCCAGCGCGTCCCAGCCAGCATCGCGATAGGTTTTATGCCAGCCACGGATCGTGTCATCGTCCAGGTAGAGAAACTTTGCGATCTGGGCACAGCTTTCCCCGTCATCGAGCAGCAAGATCGCATTCGCACGCCGCGCAATGCCATGATCTTCGCGCTGACTATGCACGCAAGCTTCAAGCTCGCGTCGCTCTACAGGGGAAAGAAAACCGGGCCGGATCATGTCCTTACATGAATCGGTCCCAACCGCGACGTCAACCCGTCAAAACTCGGGTGTTCGATGACTCCGTGTATATCACTATGATCTGGGCAATGATTTCTATGGGCTGTGGCTGGATGACACCATGACCTATTCCAGCGCGCTGTTCGAGAGCGGGCAGGAGAGTCTGGAGAAGGCGCAGATCGCCAAATACGCCTCGATGGTGGATCAGATGGGCGCGCAGGCGGGCGATCATGTGCTGGAGATCGGCTGCGGCTGGGGCGGGTTCGCCGAATATGCCGCCAAGGAGCGCGGGCTGCGGGTGACCTGTCTGACCATCTCGAAGGAGCAGTTCAACTATGCCGTGGACCGCATTGAAAAGGCGGGACTTTCGGATATGGTCGAGTTCAAGTTGCAGGATTACCGCGACGAGAAGGGTGTCTATGACGGCATCGCCAGTATCGAGATGTTCGAGGCGGTGGGCGAGA
>NCJR01000443.1 GCA_002282555.1 Rhodobacterales bacterium 34-62-10 | reverse complement strand
AGCTTCGCGCTCGCGCGGGCGCTTCGCATGCCGTGTGCGGAGCGCGGCCAGCTCCATGCCTTTTGGCGTGCGGTAGCCATGGGTCTCTGCTGCCTGCTCAATGGCGAGGCGCCGCTTCGAAAATGCCCGCTCGACGCTGTAGGGAATAGCGCTCAAACGGAACCCTGTGCCCTGCCAGCGGACCGCATGGCCGTCGCGCTCCAATGCCCGGCCGAGATGCTCGCGGTAGACGGCGCCGACTTCCTTCTGCGCCCTGTAGAGATCCCGGCTGACGATGGAGCCCCAGGACCCGTCCCGCCTTGGCGCCGAGTTGAAGATGAACGCATGGGTATGAAGCTGGGGATCGAGGTCGCGGCTGGTGTGATGATGGAACCTTGCGATCACGAGCCCCGCCACCGGCTCCCGGATGGCTCCGCCCCTGCCCCGTCGCGTGACGGCATGGTTGTCCTCCAGATGGCGCGTGGCGGCGGTGACCGCCTGCCGGTGGGCCTGCTCGATCCTTGCCCGCTCGGCCGGAGGCGAGAGCGCCCACATCACGGAAACTGACTTCGGCGCGGAGAAGGTCATGTCCCAGCCAGGCGCATGGGATTTGCCGATCTGGTTGAGACGTTCGCCCGTTCTCGGGTCGCTCCCATTCAGGGCGGCCTCGAACTCCGCCTTGGTGACGACGCCCTCCAGGGCCAGGCGCTCCGCGCCCCGGCCCGACCATTCCCCGTCGGCTTCGCGATCGCCGGTATAGTACTCGTCCTGCGCCATATGTTTATAATAGGCGACTGCCGCCCCGACAGACTTACGGGCGGAGATCGAGGCGACCATCAGTGGAGATCGCGCTTCGTCCCGAGGATCTGCGTGATGTCGCTGCTGGTCAGCCGGGGCGCAGGAGGCGGTGGGGGCGGCTCTTCGGGGCCCTCGCTGCCTTCCATGGCTCTGGGCGGGGTAAGTGTCCACTCTGCCGGGATATGAGGGAGGCGTTCGCAGCGCGGCGTGCAATAGGGCACATTGAGGATGTAGTAGTCCTGTCCGACACCGACGAGCAGCACACGGATAAGCTTCTTGCGGGGACCAAGCTCGCTGGCGATTTCTGAAGGGGTCATGACGGGGCGCGTCTGGACCTGCATGGAGGTGGAGTCCGACACCTTCCCCCCGGAATGGCTCCGGGACCGGACCGCCACTTCGACCTCGGCCATGCCGAGCGCGCGGCTGACATCTTCGGCGCCCTCCCCGATACTCATGCGCGTGATGATATGGGTGCCCACCATCGAGAGCCATGCATTGGTCCGGTCCCGGCCATACCTGGCGCGGATCTGGGAGGTGTCCTGCGCAGCCAGCACGATGCAGATGCCCTTGGAGCGGCCAAGGTCGAGCAGAGTGGAGAAATCCTCCATCCGCTCAAGCTGGGGAAACTCATCAAGGAAGAGCCAGACACGGCGCTCCCGGCTCTCCGGGAAAGACGGGCTGCCGATATGCGAGGCCATCAGTCCGATCAGGCTGCTGATCCAGGCATTGGAGAGTTCCGGATAGCGCCCGTCGCGCTGGAGGATGACCGGGCCGGTCCCCTGCCCT
>NCJR01000442.1 GCA_002282555.1 Rhodobacterales bacterium 34-62-10 | reverse complement strand
CCCTTACGGCGAAGGAGCGCAGCTTCGACATCGTCTTGGCCGAGTCTCTCGACCGGGTGTCGCGCGACCCCGAGCACTTGGCGCGGTTCAGCAAGCTCGCAAACCACGCCAAGATCGAGATCTACACGGTTGATGGTGGTAAGGCAGGCGCTCTTGCGGTCAGCCTATCCTCTCTCTTGAGTGGTATGTTTCTTGAGAAGCTGTCCACCAATGTCCATCGGGGCATCGAGGGGAACGTTTTGAGAGGTCTGAGCGGTGGCGGCCGGATCTATGGCTACCGCCCGGGCACCGACCAGCGCGGTGCGCCCATAAAGGGCGCGCTTGCCATCGACCCGATCCAGGCGGCAATCGTGCGCGGCATCTTTCGGGATTACGCCGCCGGGATATCACCGATCAAGATCGCCAGCCGCTTGAATGACGAGAGGATCGCCTCCCCTTCCGTGGGGACGAAGCGCAAGTCCTCGGGGAAATGGAAGCAGAACACGATCAACGGCAACCGCGCACGCGGCACGGGCATCCTCAACAACGAGCTCTACATCGGGCGCCTGGTCTGGAACCGCCTCACCTATAAGAAGAACCCGGTGACCGAGAAGCGCGTGTCCTCGCAGAACCCGCCAAGCGAATGGCGGACGGCCGAGGTGCCCGAGTTGCGCATCGTCGGTCAGGAACTGTGGGACGCTGTGAAGGCACGGCAAGACTTGGATGCGCGGCGCCGGTCGAAGGTGGAGACCACTGATCGCAACAAGCTCTCGTCGGGCCAGACCTTGCGCCGCCGGAAGTATCTGCTGTCAGGGCTCCTGCATTGTGGTCTCTGCGGCGGACGAATGACCATGGCCGGGACCGGCAAGTATAAGGCCTACTACTGCGCCAACGCCAAGGAGATGGGCCCGAGCGTCTGCACGGGGTTTCGGGGGCTGCGAGACAGCATCGCCCTGCCCTTGGTGCTGGCGGGCCTACGCGACGACCTGATGCAGCCCACAGCCTACGAGGCCTTCCGAGAGGCTGTGCATAAGAGGCTGAACGAGGACAACGACACCGCCGAGGACAGACTGCGCCTGCACGATGACCAGGTGCGCCAACTGGAGATGCGCCATCGCAACCTCCTGCTGGCGATCGAGATGGGTGACGACCCGTCGGTGCTCGTCAAACGGCTCAACGAAGTCGATGCGGAACTGAAGGAGATGAGGGCCAAACGGAGCGAGATCGTCCCGGTAGAGATCGAACTGCCAGAAGACCTTCCGGAGCTCTACCGCGAGCTCGTGGCGGACATTGCTGCCGCCCTTTCCCAGGATGGTATCGCAGGGCGTGCCGCCGACGAGTTGCACGAACTCGTGGAGCGGATCATCGTCGATTGGGATGCCGACGCGAACGGGCATCATCTGACGATCAAGGGCAACTTGTTGGAGATGCTACGCAAATCGGCGCCGAGTGAACTCGACGCCGTATCTGGTGCGATTTTCGCCGAAGTTGGTTGCGGGAGTAGGATTTGAACCTACGACCTTCAGGTTATGAGCCTGACGAGCTACCGGGCTGCTCCATCCCGCGCTGGTTGTTTTGTTTAGATC
>NCJR01000441.1 GCA_002282555.1 Rhodobacterales bacterium 34-62-10 | reverse complement strand
CCCTTCACGCCCGAAGACCTTGCCGTGATTGAAAAAAAGATGCGCGAGATCATCGCCAAGCGCGATCCCGTCACGACCGAGGTCTGGGACCGCGCCCGCGCCATCGCCTATTACGAGGCGAATAACGAGCCTTACAAGGTCGAGTTGATCCACTCCATCCCCGGCGATGAGCCGCTGCGGATGTATTGGCACGGCCATTGGCAGGATCTGTGCCGGGGTCCGCATCTGCAAAACACCGGGCAGGTGCCCGCTGACGCCTTCAAGCTGATGCATGTGGCGGGCGCCTATTGGCGCGGCGACAGCACGCGGCCCATGCTGCAACGCATCTACGGCGCCGCCTTCCTGAACCGGGACGAGCTGAAAGCCCATCTGACCATGCTGGAGGAGGCCGCCAAGCGCGACCACCGCAAACTCGGCCGCGAGATGGACCTGTTCCACATGCAGGAGGAGGCCCCCGGTCAGGTGTTCTGGCACCCCAACGGCTGGACCATCTACACCACGCTGCAGGATTACATGCGCCGCCAGCAGCGCAAGGGCGGCTATGTCGAGGTGAACACGCCGCAAGTCGTGAACCGCGTGCTGTGGGAAAAATCCGGCCACTGGGCCAACTATCAGGACAACATGTTCATCGTCGAAGTGGACGAAGAACATGCGCGTGAAAAAACCGTCAACGCGCTGAAACCGATGAACTGCCCCTGCCATGTGCAGATTTTCAACGTGGGCCTGAAATCCTACCGCGATCTGCCGCTGCGCATGGCCGAATTCGGCTCCTGCAACCGCTATGAGCCGTCGGGCGCGCTGCATGGCATCATGCGCGTGCGCGGCTTCACGCAGGATGACGCGCATATCTTCTGCCGCGAGGATCAGATCGAGGCGGAAACATCCCGCTTCATCGGCTTTCTCTCGGCGATCTACCGCGATCTGGGCTTTGAATCCTTCAAGGTGAAATTCTCCACCCGCCCCGATGTGCGCGCAGGATCGGACGAGATCTGGGACAAGGCCGAAGCCGCCCTGCTGTCGGCCACCCGCGCCGCCGGGATCGAGCCCACAGTGAACCCCGGCGAAGGCGCCTTCTACGGGCCGAAACTGGAATTCGTGCTGACCGACGCCATCGGGCGCGATTGGCAATGCGGCACGCATCAGGTGGATTTCGTCCTGCCCGAACGGCTGGACGCGACTTACATCGGGCAGGACGGCGCGAAGCACCGCCCCGTCATGCTGCACCGCGCCGTTCTGGGCAGTTTCGAGCGGTTCATCGGCATCCTGTTCGAATCCCACGCGGGCAAGCTGCCCTTCTGGCTGGCCCCGCGTCAGGTGGTGGTCGCGGCCATCGTGTCGGATGCGGATGACTATTGCCTCAAGGTGGTCGATGCGCTGAAGGCGCGCGGCATCCGGGCCGAGGCGGATCTGCGCAACGAAAAGATCAACTACAAGATCCGCGAACATTCCGTGGGCAAGGTGCCTGTCATTCTGGCCTGCGGCATGAAAGAGGTCGAGGATGGCACCGTCTCTGTCCGCAGACTTGGTGAGACTTCGACATCCGTTACACCGCTTGACGCGATTGTGGCC
>NCJR01000104.1 GCA_002282555.1 Rhodobacterales bacterium 34-62-10 | reverse complement strand
CGAGCGGTTGTAGCTCAGTTGGTTAGAGTACCGGCCTGTCACGCCGGGGGTCGCGGGTTCGAGCCCCGTCAACCGCGCCATCGCTGTCCCTTGATCCTCTTGCGCGTCGCGCGGTTGTAGCTCAGTTGGTTAGAGTACCGGCCTGTCACGCCGGGGGTCGCGGGTTCGAGCCCCGTCAACCGCGCCACTTTTCTTCCTTGCACGGACATTCCCATGCCCCTTCTGGACAAGATCAGCTGGCCCATCGTGGTGCTGCTGTGCCTGACACTGGGGCTGGCCCCGTTCGTGCCGGAACCGCATATCTGGGAAAAGCTCAAGATGCTGGTGGCGGGCGAGTTGCACCGCCCTGTCGATCTGTTCGATCTGCTCTATCACAGCCTGCCGTGGCTTTTGGCGCTGGCCAAGGCGGTGCGTGGCTGGCGTCAGTCGTAGCTGTAGCCCAGCCGTGCTTCCAGCCCCATGTCGAGCCTGTCGCGCAGCCAATCGAGATCGGCGGTTTGCATCTGTTTCGGGGGTTGTGGCCGGTCCGGAACAGCAGGCAGGAACTTTGATCCCAGCCGTTTGACCACCGGGCGCAGCGGCGTGTTTGGCGCGGGCAGGTCCAGCCCCGTGCAGATCGCCGCCAGCACCGCTGCGGGTTGGGTCACGGCCTGCTCCATCCGCAGCAGGACAAAGGTGCAGCCCCGGTTGGCATAGCTGGTCAGGCCGCGCAGCTTGGCGGTCCGCAGCGCGGCAAGGTCCGGGTAGGGCAGCCCCGACACCGGGTCGCGGTCCAGTTGCAACGGCTGGCCCAGCAGATCGACCGCACCGCCGAAATACCTGGCGCGGTCCACCACGGTTTCCCACGGGGCGCGGATGAAATCCGAAAACGCCAGCGCCTGCATCGCGGGCGGGCAATGCCATGGCTTTGCATGCATCGACAGCGCCCATGGCACGGCATGGCGCGTCACGCAGATCACCGCCAGATCAGCGGGAATCGCCGTGGCATGCGGGTGGGCGTGCTTCCATCCCAGGGCCTCGGTGGGCGTCAGGGCGGTATTGCGCCCCAGCAGACGCTTGACGTAATTCGTGCCGGAACTGCGCTCGCCCAGCACCTGAAACCGGGTCGGGCGCGTGCCGTTGCCCGCCACATGCAGGCCGGTCGCGGCAAAATTGTCCGGTATCATCCTGGCTCTTTCCGCAATGTGTTTTAGTGATTCTCAGTTCCCACCAAACAGGGTAAACAGGGGGTGAGGCAAGTGCAGGTGAGGGTTGGTGATGCAAACGGTGGCGGCGGCCGTGACCATGGTGCGGGATGACGCGTTTTTCCTGAACGCGTGGCTGCGCCATTACGGGGGTCTGTTCGGCCGCGAGAATTGCTATGTCATCAACCATGGCCGTGGCGAGGTGGTGAACGATCTGGCGAAATGTTGCAATATCATAGGTTTGCCGGGCGATCCTCATAAAAACTTCGACATGAAGCGCTGGCGGCTCCTGAACAATCTGGTGGGGGGATTGAAGGGCTATTACCGCCATGTGATCGTGGGCGATGTGGATGAGTTGGTCGTGGTTGATCCGGCCGCGGGGCATAGCCTGCTGGAGTATCTGGCGCTGGTGGCCGAGAAGCAGGTGATCACGCCCTTGGGGTTGGAGGTGATCCACCGCACCGATCTGGAACCGGATGCCATCACCGACCATATCATCGGCCCGCGCCGCCATGTGCGCGTGGCGCCGCATTATTCCAAGCCCTGCATCATTTCCACCGGCACCAAGATCGCGCGGGGCGGGCATTTCACCCAATATCCCAAACTGAACGCGCCGGATGATCTGTATCTGCTGCATCTGAAATTCTGCGATTTCGCCGCCTATGCCGAGGTTATGGATCGCCGCAACGCCACCACCGCCGAGTTGGGCGGCGATGTGAAGGACACGGCCATCGGGCGGCATTGGTTCGCATCGGCGCGCGGCGAGGATCGGGCGGTATTCGAAGGGTTCGCGGGGCTTCAGATGGTCGATGGCTTCGACATGACCCCGTTTCGGCGCAAGATGCGCCGCACCTTCCGCGCGCGGGGCGATACGGGGTTTTATTGTTTCGACAGGCCCGATTACACGCAGCAGTTCATCCTGCCCGACCGGTTTGTCGGGGTCGTCTGATCTAGGGTCGGTCCAGAAAGCTGCGAATGGCGGCAAGGGTTTCCTGCGGAGCGGTATCGGGGAAGAAATGGCCACCCGGCACGGTTGCCGCGCGCAGATCGGTGCAGCGGTCGGCCCATGTGCCGGGCACGTCATAGGCCCGCGCCATCGCCCCATCCGCCCCATAAAGGACCAGCGTCGGGCAGGTGACGCGGCGGTGCAGATCGCCTGCGTCCAGCGCCAGATCCACCGCAATCGCCGCGCGGTAATCGTTGCACATGCCCCGGATCGTGTCAGGGTCGCGCCATGCTGTCCGGTACGCGTCCAGCTGTTCGGGGTCAAAGTCCGCGAGCGTGGCCCCGCCCCATCCCAGCAGGCAGGAGTGATAGTAGAAATCCGGGTCAGCCGCGATCAGGGTTTCGGGAAACGGCGCGGGTTGGGCCAGAAAAAACCAATGATAATAGGATTTTGCGACCTGATATGAAAGTTCCGTCAGAAGCAGGTGGGTGGGGATGATATCCATCAACGTCAGCGAGGTGACCCGGTCGGGCGCGTCCAAGGCGATCCGATGCGCGGTGCGTGCGCCCCGGTCATGGCCCACCAGATCGAAGCGGTCATGGCCCAGATGGTCCATCAGCGCGAGGATATCGCCGCCCATGGCGCGGAAGCTGTAATCCTCCATGTCGGCAGGTTTGCCCGACGCGCCATAGCCGCGCAGATCGGGGCAGATCACGCGCCGCCCCGCCGCCAATGCGGGCGCGATATGCGCCCACATCGCGCGGGTCTGGGGAAAGCCGTGCAGCAGGACAAGCGGCGGGCCATCGCCGCCGCTGCTATAGGCGACATCCACGCCAGCACGGGTGAAGGTCGCCTCGGACAGCCCTGATATCATGACAGTTTATCCAAAACGCGCGCCCAGCTGCGGATGCCTTTGTGGAAACATTCCATGTCGTATTTCTCGTTCGGGGAATGGATCTGATCGTCGTCGCGGCCAAACCCGGCAAGGATCGATTCCATGCCCAAAATCGACTGGAAATACCCCGCAATCGGGATCGATCCGCCGCAGCCAACGTAGGAGGCAGGGGTGCCCCATTCCTCGGTCAGGGCGTGACGGGTTTTCTCAAACAAAGGATGGTCGATCTGCATCTGGCTGGCGGCCGCACCGCCCAGTTCGTGCCATTCCACGCGGCAATCGGGTGGCAGTTGCGCACTGAGCCAGTCGCGGAAATTGCGGCTGATGGCGGCGGGGTCCTGTTGGCCCACCAGACGGAAGCTGATCTTGGCATGGGCCTCGGCCGGCAGGACGGTCTTGAAGCCTTCGCCGGTATAGCCGCCCCAGATGCCGTTGATCTCGGCTGTCGGGCGGGACCAGATCATCTCCAATGGTGTGCGGTCGGATTCGCCTGCGGGATGCGACAGGCCCACGTCGCCCAGGAATGTGCCGTGGTCAAAGGCCAGATTCTGCCATTGCGCGCGGATCGCGTCGGGCAGTTCGGGCACGCCGTCATAAAAGCCGGGCACGGTGACGCGGCCCTGATCATCGTGCAGGCCACCAAGGATGCGGGTCAGCACGCGAATGGGGTTGATCGCGGGGCCGCCATACATGCCCGAATGCAGATCGCGGGTGGCGGCGTGGATCGTGAACTCCTCGCGCGCCATGCCGCGCAGCATGGTGATGATGGCGGGCGAAGTGTCCTGAAACATGCCCGTATCGCAGATCAGGGCGACATCGGCGCGCAACTCTTCGGCGTTTTCCTCAAGGAAGGGGATCAGGGAGGGGGAGCCTGATTCCTCCTCGCCCTCGAACAGGAAGGTGATGCGGCAGGGCAGGTTACCATTGACGGCCTGCCACGCGCGGCACGCCTCGACAAAGGTCATCAGCTGGCCCTTGTCGTCGGATGCGCCGCGCCCGCGGATCACGCGGCCTTTGGCTGTGTCCTCGATCTTGGGATCAAAGGGATCGGAGGCCCACAGCGACAAAGGATCAACGGGCTGCACATCATAATGGCCATAAAACAGCACATGCGGGCTGCCCTTGGGACCATCGACATGGCCCACCACCATCGGATGCCCCGGCGTGGGTCGCGCGCTGGCGGTGATTCCCATGCTGGCCAGATCTGCCACCAGCCAATCGGCGGCGGTCTGACACTCGGCCTTGTAAGCCGGATCGGTCGAGATCGAGGGGATGCGCAGCAGGTCCAGCAGGCGGTCCGTCGCGGCGGGCAGGTCGGCGTCGATACGGGCCAGAACATCGGTGAGGGGCATGGTCTTCCTTTCGGTCATCTTGCGCCAAAGACGGCGCTTGGCTGCGACCGTATCACCCTTGCGGCAACTGTCCAGACCGGGTGCTTTACCGGGTGGCTGACCGGGAAGCTGACCGGGGGTCCGGGACCAGGGCTGCGACCCTTTGTGCTGTCGCGTCATCTTCTGTGGAAACCTGTCTTTGCGGCCTATCTTTTTGATTCAGATCAAGGTGCGCAGGGAGCGGCAATTTGTAACCTGTTGCAGAGGAGTGGCTGAAACTATATCCATTCCAAATCGGAGATATGGGCCCAAGGGCCGCTCTGCCCATGCAGAGACTGACGAGAGAAGGGGATGCCAGTGGACTACTCTGCCCAGCTGGACGTAGCGATCAACAACCTGCACAAGGAAGGCCGCTACCGCACCTTCATCGATATCGAGCGCAAGCGGGGCCATTTCCCGCATGCGATCTGGCGCAAGACGGACGGCACCGAGGCGCCGATCACCGTCTGGTGCGGCAATGATTATCTGGGCATGGGCCAGCATCCGGTCGTGCTTGCCGCGATGCATGAGGCGCTGGATGCCACGGGTGCCGGCTCGGGTGGCACGCGCAACATTTCGGGGACCACCGTTTATCACAAGCGGCTGGAGAAAGAGCTGGCCGATCTGCATGGCAAGGAAGCGGCACTCCTGTTCACATCCGCCTATATCGCCAATGACGCCACGCTGAGCACGCTGCCCAAGCTGTTTCCGGGGCTGATCATCTATTCCGATGCGCTGAACCATGCCTCGATGATCGAAGGGGTGCGCCGCAACGGTGGGCACAAGCGCATCTTCCGGCACAATGACGTGGCGCATCTGCGCGAGTTGCTGGCCGCCGACGATCCCAAGGCCCCCAAGCTGATCGCGTTCGAATCCGTCTATTCGATGGATGGCGATTTCGGGCCGATCAAGGCGATCTGCGATCTGGCCGATGAATTCGGCGCGCTGACCTATATCGACGAGGTGCATGCCGTGGGCATGTATGGCGCGCGCGGGGCAGGGGTGGCGGAACGTGACCGCCTGATGCACCGTCTGGACATCATCAACGGCACGCTGGCCAAGGCTTACGGCGTGATGGGCGGCTATATCGCGGCATCCGCCAAGATGTGCGACGCGATCCGGTCCTATGCGCCGGGGTTCATCTTCACCACCTCTCTGCCGCCTGCGATTGCAGCGGGGGCGGCGGCATCGGTGGCGCATCTCAAGCGCGACCATGGCTTGCGCGAGAAGCACCAGACGCAGGCGAAAATCCTCAAGACCCGGCTCAAGGGGATGGGCCTGCCGATCATCGACCACGGCAGTCATATCGTGCCGGTGATCGTGGGCGATCCGGTGCATACCAAAAAGCTGTCGGACATGCTGCTGGAGCGGTATGGCATTTATGTGCAGCCGATCAATTACCCGACCGTGCCGCGTGGCACCGAACGGCTGCGGTTCACCCCCTCGCCGGTGCATGGGCCGGACGAGATGGACCGGCTGGTCAAGGCCATGGATGAGCTGTGGTCGCATTGTGCGCTGAATCGCGCCGAATTAAGCGCCTGATGATCCTTCGAGTGTAAATGTCCTTGTGCTGTGTTACCGTTAGTTCAAGAAAGAGTGAGACTCGAATCGGGGATGGCTCGGGTCTGAAACCTCAACTAACGGGGCAGCGGGTATGATCGGGCGCAGGTTCTCCCGGAAGGTGGAAGAGAAGGCGGTCGAACCGAAAGGGTTCGACGATTACGACCTGCGTCTGGGTGACCTGATGCGGGGCGAACGCGCCACCATGGGTAAATCCCTGCTGGACGTGCAACGCGAGTTGCGGATCCGCGCCGCCTATATCGCCGCCATCGAAAATTGCGATCCTTCGGCCTTTGATACGCCCGGTTTCATCGCGGGCTATGTGCGGTCCTATGCGCGCTATCTGAACATGGACCCCGACAAGGCGTTCGAGGCCTTCTGCGCCGAGAGCGGCTTTTCGACGGCGCATGGCATGTCGCCCTCGGCGTCTTCGGCCAAGCGCGCGCCCCTGCCGCGTCAGGTCAACAGCGTGCGCGATCCCTTTGCCGCACCGACCACGCCATTCGCGCCCGCCAAGGATGCCTTGTTCAGCCAGATCGAACCGCGCGCCATCGGGTCGACGCTGGTCCTGCTGGCCCTGATCGGGGGGATCGGCTATGGCGGGTGGGCCGTTCTGAACGAGGTGCAGCGCGTGACGCTTGCCCCGGTCGAGAACACGCCCGAGGTTCTGTCCGATCTTGATCCGTTGCAGGCCCGCCCTGCCGTGGCGTCGGGTGAGGCGGGCACGGTGCCGACCGGGTCCGGTGTGCCGCAGCCCAGCAATGATGCCCTGACCCGGATGTACCGCCCGCAGGCTTTGGACGTGCCGGTTCTGGTCGCACGGGATGCGCCGATTTCGACATTGGACCCATCGACGATCGGGGCTTTTGCCGCACTCGAGACGCCTGATGCGCTGGCGGGTGGCGATCCCTTGGCCGCCAGCATCGAATCCGCCGTGGCCGAGGCGGTGCAGTTCGGCCCGCAAATGCCGCAGGTCGTGACCGATCCGTCGCCGGGTGTCGAAATGGTGGCGGTCCGGTCGGCTTGGGTGCGCGTGAACGCCGCCGATGGCTCGGGGATCTTTGAGGGGATCAT
>NCJR01000103.1 GCA_002282555.1 Rhodobacterales bacterium 34-62-10 | reverse complement strand
CGCCCAGAGCAGGCCCGATTCCGACGGCGCTGACGGCGTCCGCGACCGCTACGGCGACGACATCGCAGTGCGTGCCTTCGACGGCGATCCGGACCGTCTGACTGAGATGGACGCGCTGGTGGCATATCTGCAATCGCTCGGCACCCTGACCGACGCCGCCTACGAGATGTTCGCGGAGGATGCGCAATGAGCCACGAGACGCTTGTCCTGTTCGCCAAGGTCTTCGGCCCGATCTGGATGGGCGGGTTCATGCTGATCGTGCTGATCCGCGCCTACAACCCGCGCAGGAAGCCCGAACAGGAACGGATCGCCCGCTCGATCCTGCCTGATGACGGCGAGGAGACCCGCGCATGAGCACCGATCCCAAGACGCTGCCCGGTGCCGACCCGCATACTGGCAATCGAGAAATCGACCCCGTCACCGGCTATGACACCACGGGCCACGACTGGGGCGGCATCAGGGAACTGAATACCCCGTTTCCCAGAATCGCCGGGATCGCGCTCGTGTTGACTGTCATCTATTCTGTCATCACCTGGTTCCTGCTGCCTGCCTGGCCGATGGGACGCGATTATACACGTGGGCTGCTGGGGCTCGACCAACAGGAAATGGCACGGGATCACCTGCGCGAGCTGGCTGCTTTGCGTGAAGGTTGGCTGGGAAGATTCGAAAACCCGGATTTCGCCGCCCTTTCGGATGATCCGGCGCTGATGGCGCAGGCGATGCAAGCGGCCAACAGGCTGTATCAGGACAACTGCTCGGCCTGTCACGGTCGCGAGGGCGGCGGCGGGCCGGGTTATCCGGTGCTGCACGATGACTATTGGCTCTGGGGTGGCGCGCCCGAAGACATTGCCATGACGCTGCAGGTAGGGATCAACGCCGCGCATCCCGAAACCCGCTGGGCGCAGATGCCCGCCTTCGACTGGATGGACCCCGAGGAGCTTTCGTCGCTGTCGGATTACGTCGCCGCGATGCCGTCGGGCGAGGCCGACTCCGACAGCGCAGCTGCCACCCTCTTTGTCGAAAACTGCGCGGCCTGCCATGGCGACGACGGCGCGGGCGGGTTGATGAACGGCGCGCCCTCGCTGGCCGACGACGCGGTGATCTACGGCCAGGATTCCGAGACCGTGATGACGACGCTCCTGAACGGTCGGCAGGGCGTGATGCCTTACTGGTCCGCGCGGCTGAGCGATGCCGAGATCAACGCGCTGTCGCTCTACGTCTCGCGCCTGCCGGACGATGTCGCTGCGGACGGGGCGGAGACCGCGCAGGCATCCTCGGGAACCCCTGCGGAGGCCACGCAATGACGGCTCGTACGCAAAAGCGCCTCGCCATTGGCGGTGCGCTCGCGCTGATGGCGCTGCTGTTCGCCTACAAGGCAGCGATGGTGTCGGCGGCGTTCACCTCGCAGACCGCTTGCGTGACCGTCGACGACAGCGCGGCCGCGACACCGGCCAGGCGCGCCTGCTGAAGGGACCAGACTATGCTCGAACCGCTTCCTACCGTCCGCCCGCCGCAACGCCCCGCCTCGATGCTGGCGCGCGATCTGCCAGCGCGCGCCGCGCGCGATTGGCTCGCCGCCGGCTGGGCCGATTTCCGCACCGCGCCCGCACAGAGCCTCGCCTATGGCGGCTTTGTCGTTGCGCTGTCCTATGCCGTGTTATGGGCGCTCGCGGCCTCGGGGCTGCTCTATCTCGCTCTTCCTGCCATCTCGGGCTTTCTGATCGTGGGGCCATTCCTCGCCATCGGGCTTTACGCGCTGGCCCGCCGCCGCGCCGAGGGCAAGACGACAACGCTGCGCCAGATGCTGCTGGTGCGCCCCGCCGCAGGCCCGCAACTTGCCTATGCCGGGTTGCTGCTGGGTCTGCTGGTGCTGTTCTGGCTGCGCGCGGCAGATCTACTCTATGCGTTGTTCTTTGGCTATGCGCCGCTGCCCGGCGCGGGTGATGCGTTGTCGAACGTCTTCATCACGCCGCGCGGCTGGGGTCTGCTGGTCGTGGGCTCGGCCATCGGCGGGCTGTTCGCCGCCTTCGCCTTTGCGCTCAGCCTGTTCGCGGTGCCGATGCTGCTTGTCGAACGGCGCGATGCGTTGACCGCGCTTGGACTCAGTTTTGCCATGACGACGCATAATTTGCGTCCCTGCCTTTACTGGGGCGGCATCGTCGCCGTCGGGATGGCACTTTCTGCCGTCACCGGGCTGTTGGGGCTGAGCGTTGTGTTCCCCGTGCTCGGCTATGGTACTTGGCATGCTTGGCGCGCTATCGGCGCGGCGAAACCATGAATTCGCTCATCATCCTTATCCCGGTCTCGCTCTTCATGGGGCTCGTTGGACTATGTGCCTTCATTTGGGCGATGCGTGCGAACCAGTTCGAAGACCTGGAAGGAAATGCTTGGCGTGTCATTCCGTTCGACGATCAACAACCATGCAAAACCCCACCTGAAACGGAAGGTAGACGACATGACCACATGGCTTCCCACCCTGAAGACCGCAACCCCGCAGGAGGGGTATGATCTCGCCGTGAAAATGGCCCGCATCGCGATCAAGATGACCCAGCCGGACGCAGAGGTTCGCGACAAGCTGCGGCCTATCTATGCTGAAAATGCCGACGCGTTGATTGCGTCGAGCCAGGTGGTGGCCACACATTTCGCCACTGTCGCGGCGGCAAATGACTACTGGAAAGACAGCCTCTGAAGATCGTGGTGCCGCAGCTTTTTCAGTGCACTGTGCGCCCTGGGAGATCATGATAGCCTTGATGTCCGGCTAGACCGCCAAGTATGAGAAAGGATTGCACCATAAAACCGTGAGATCAAACATCTAGCGATCCGGACAGCTGGGCTTTTTTGATGCCTGTTCAGGGTTAAGAGCGCTCAATCAAGGTCTGTTGCCAGCTTCAACTCTGCCATAAAATCTTCTTTGTTCAGATCGTACTCGGCGCAAGCATCGGCAATGGTGTGGAACGGGCCTATCAGGCATCCGACGCAGAGCATCCTGTGGCGGATAAATACGGGGATCGTTTGGGGCCATCGGGTCATCAGATCGGCCAGAGGCAAGTCGGGGTCTTCGAGATTTGGTTTGTTCATTGATGCCTCCCTTAAGAGTCAGTCTATAAGCTGAATCTTTTCAAAGGTTGTCGGGGCGTAAACTCGCCGTCCGACGCCACAAGGAGAGCGGCTCCAAGACATCCTGACGTCTCAAGATGCCTGCGAATAGCGAACGCCCTCTGGAACGTGTTGGTCAAGCGTGGAGGCGATGATGCGTGTCAGAGATCGACCTTCCGGCGCGATGCTGATGCGCTGCCCAACCAGTCTTGCGAAAGGCTTGAAACGGGTTTCGATGTCTTCCAGGCAAGGCCTGAGCGTGTAGGCGCGGGGACCATAGTCGCGGCTCAGATCGTCCAGATCGAGCGCGAAGTAACACATCAATGTCTCGATCGCGCGCGCATGCAGTTGATCGTCTGCGGTCATCTCGTAGCCGCGTGATCCAGGAAAAATCGCTTGCGCTATGCGCTGCTTGTAGGCGGCTGTTGCAGGGGCGTTCTGGACGTATCCGCCCGGAAAGCGCGAGATGGAGGACGCACCAAGTCCGATCAGGGTCTGGCAGCTGTCCGCCGTGTAGCCTTGGAAGTTGCGGCGCAGGCGCCCGGCGTCGTGGGCAACGGCAAGATCATCGCCGGGGGCCGCGAAATGATCAATGCCGATAGGGGCAAGTCCTGCCTGGACGAACCGCTCTGCGGCGCGTGTGGCAAGCGTGTACCGCGCCAGATCATCCGGCAGGGCGCTTTCGTCGATCAGCTTTTGACGTTTCGACACCCAGGGCACATGCGCGTACCCGAAAAGAGCGATGCGGTCCGGAGCAAATGTCAGCACCTTATCGATGGTATCTTCGAGTCGTGCGAGGGTCTGGTGCGGCAGGCCGTAGACCAGATCGGTATTCAGCGAGGTGATGCCGGCGGCGCGCAGGTCTTCGACGCAGGCGCGCGTGATGTCGAAGGGTTGCAGGCGGCCGATCGCCTGCTGCACCTCGGGATCGAAGTCCTGAATGCGAATGGACGCACGGGTCATGCCTTCCGCCGCAAGCGCATCGATCTTGGCGCGGTCAACCATCGTCGGATCGATTTCGACCGAAAATTCAAAGTCGGCTGCCGGGGGGAAGACGCTGCGGATCGCGGTACTCAGTCGGTGGATCAACGGTGGTGGCAGGATCGTGGGTGTGCCGCCACCCCAATGCAACCGTCCCATGCGCAGATCACGGGGCAGGGTGTTGCGCAGCATCTCCAGCTCTGCTTCGAGGGTCTCGATGTAGCTTTCTACCGGTCCGAGGGTTTGCGTGCCTTGGGTGTGACAGGCGCAGAACCAGCACAGGCGCTCGCAAAATGGGATGTGGATATAAACCGATACCGGAACATCCGGATCCAACGCTTCAAGGGCCCGCTTCTGAAAAGCCGAGCCGACGTTCGGGGAAAAAACCGCCGCGGTCGGGTATGACGTGTACCGGGGGACACGCGCGTCGAAAAGGCCAAGCGCCTTGAGTGAATCTGTATGTTCCATGCATCGATCATGAGCGAGTCGAAGCCAGAGATCTTTGCAGTAGATCAAACTCGCGGTCCAAAAGATGACTGGTCCTGTCGGCGTCAGGATCGTGGCCCCGTCACGTCGGGTGACCTTGGGTTACCCCGGATATCCTCGAGCGCTGCATAGATCGCGTCATCCACCGCATAAGACAGCGGCCGAAAACGGAAGTTGACCCCGACACCCAAAGTCCAATTGCTGACAGCAAAGCCTGCCAAGGGGGGCTGGTGTACGTCCGTCGCCTCGGTCAGCCCGTATTCCAACTGCCCCAGCGGGCCCATGGCCGCCTTCGTCTCGCCGCCGTTCAGCGCGGTCATTGCGGCCTGCATGTCGGGATATCTCGCAATATTCGCCGCCAACTGCCCGCCTGCGAATGATGTCAGGTAGAAATCCGATATTGAATCGTTTTCAACCGCAACCGTATCAAACCGGAAATAGGCCGGTACGGGCTTTTCGTCCGGATACTCGGACTTGGCATAGGCGATGGCGATGGATTCGGTGGAATACTGGCCCGTGAATACCACCTGCTCGACCCGGCACTTGAACGCTGAATCGTAAGGCACCCGCATCATCACATTCGAGACACGCCCACCTATGACAGCTCCTTTCCAGACGTTGTTGCGCAGATCCGCTTCGAGGTTTTCGTCCGACGACACAAAATTGAATTGTGCCTTAACGCCGATTTCTTCGGCAATCAGGCGGATCACATGGGCCAGCGGCATCGATGATACCGGTCGTCCGATCTTCGTCGAAGAGAATCGCCCCGGCGACCCGGCTGCGTCGGCCGATGGCAACAAGGGGGAAGTCGTGTTCTCGTCGCCTTCCTTCCTCGGCGGCAAAAACTGGATGCCTATGGCACACTCGCCCGTAACTGGCCTGTTTTATGTGCCCTCCAACGAATGGGGCATGGACGTCTGGAACGAGCCGATCACCTACAAGAAAGGTGCGGCCTACCTTGGTTCGGGCTTCACGATCAAGCCGAACTACGAGGACCACATCGGCAGCCTCAAGGCGATGGACCCCGACACCGGCGAGATCAAGTGGGAGTACAAGAACGACGCGCCCCTTTGGGCCGGTGTGATGACCACTGCCGGTGGACTGGTGTTCACAGGCACGCCCGAGGGTGAATTCATCGCCTTCGATGACGAAACCGGCGACAAGCTTTGGTCGTTCCAGACCGGTTCCGGCATCGTCGGGCAGCCCATCACCTGGGAACAGGACGGTGAACAGTTTGTGACCGTAATCTCCGGATGGGGTGGTGCGGTGCCACTCTGGGGCGGCGAAGTGGCCCAGAAGGTGAACTACCTCAACCAGGGCGGCCTGCTGTGGACCTTCCGTCTGCCTGCGCAGCTTGCTTCCAACAACTAGCAACTGTATCTCTCATGCCGTTGCGGCGGTCCATTTCTGACGGCTTTTGCACAGGGCGTTGGCGATGGTGACGAGCTTTCTGGCGACGGCAGTGATGATGACCTTGTGTGGTTTTCCGGCCTTTCGGAGGCGATCTGCGAAGGATCTCAAGCTTGGGTTATGATGTGCCGCGACCAAGGCTGCTTGGAACATCACGTGCCGCAGAGCACGGCGACCTCCAGCGATGGCCCGTTTCCCGCGAAGGGTTCCGCTGTCGTGCGCTACCGGGGCCAATCCAGTGAGTGCCGCAGCCTCTTCGCCGGTGATGGTGCCGATCTCGGGCATTTCTGCGATCAGCATCGTGCTGGCAACCGGGCCGATCCCCGGAATGGAACGAAGAACGATGGCGGTCTCCGACAGGTGATCATCGCTCGCGATGGCCTTGGTGATCCTGTCCTCCAGTTCCTTGATCAGGCTGTCGATCCGTTGCTTCAACTCGGTGTCGACGTCCTCGAACATCGCGGCGGTGCCCAGTTTCTGATGTGCGCGGATTTGGGCCAGCAACCGTTTGCGCATCTCGACCAACTGCGCTCTCTTGGTCGTCAAAGCTCTGAGAAGGCGTAGCTTTTCCGCTGGAAGGCTGCGGCCTGCTTCGGGCCGGAAGGCGAAGAAGCGGGCGATGAGCTCGGCATCGATCCGGTCGGTCTTTGCGCGTGTGCCACGGCTTTGCGCAAACGCCTTGACCTGCGCGGGGGGCACCTGGCGGGCTGCAACGCCTTCCGACTCCAGAAGCGCCCAGAGCTGCCATTCTTGGCCGCCAGTCGACTCGAAACAAACGACGGCAACTCTGTCCCGGGCAAGATCCGCCACAGCAGCATGACCTGCCGGATCGTTTGCCACTCTGCAGCGATGCCCGTCGGGTAGGCAATGAAGGTCCAGCCAGTCGCGGCTGACATCTATGCCGATGACGCGGCCATGTGATAGATTGTCCATGCTCTCTTCCTTCTGGTGCGCGGTCCTGCAAGGCCGCAATCAACTGTTCGAGACGATGAAGAGAGGCGGTGCCGACAGGCTAAGAAGCGTGGTCATGCCACAAGGGTCAGACGTCGCGCACCACCCCGTCAC
>NCJR01000440.1 GCA_002282555.1 Rhodobacterales bacterium 34-62-10 | reverse complement strand
CGCCAGCAGGTGGAGAGCGGCGCGCAGGTGATCGATGTCAACATGGATGAAGGCATGCTCGACGGCGTGCAGGCCATGACGACCTATCTGAACCTGATCGCGGCGGAGCCCGATATTGCCCGTGTGCCAGTGATGATCGACTCTTCGAAATGGGAAGTGATCGAGGCGGGCCTGAAATGTGTTCAGGGCAAGCCGATCGTCAACTCCATCTCGATGAAGGAAGGGGAAGAGAAGTTCCGCGAGCAGGCACGCGCCTGTCTATCCTATGGCGCCGCTGTCGTGGTGATGGCGTTCGACGAGCAGGGGCAGGCGGACACAGCGGCCCGCAAGATTGAGATCTGCCAGCGTGCTTTCCGTATCCTGACCGAAGAGGTAGGGTTCCCGCCGGAAGACATCATCTTTGATCCCAACATCTTTGCGGTGGCCACCGGCATCGAGGAGCACAACACCTACGCGCTGGATTTCATCGAAGCGGCGCGGGTCATCCGCGAGACATGCCCTGGCTGTCATATCTCCGGGGGGCTTTCGAACGTATCGTTTTCCTTCCGCGGCAACGAGCCGGTGCGCCGGGCGATGCATTCGGTGTTCCTCTATTATGCCATCCCGGCGGGGATGGATATGGGCATCGTCAATGCCGGCCAGCTGGATATTTACGACGACATCGAACCGGAATTGCGTGAAGCGGTGGAGGACGTGATCCTAAATCGCCGCCCCGACGCAACTGACCGGCTGGTGGAACTTGCCGAGCGCTTCAAGGGCCAGAAAGGCAAGGTGCAGGTCAAGGATCTCGCCTGGCGGGAATTGCCCGTTGCCAAGCGCCTGGAACATGCGCTGGTGCATGGCATCACCGAATTCATTGATGTGGATACGGAAGAAGCCCGCCTCAGCGTGGAGCGTCCGCTGCACGTGATCGAAGGCCCGCTGATGGCGGGTATGAATGTGGTGGGGGATCTCTTCGGATCGGGCAAGATGTTCCTGCCGCAGGTGGTGAAATCAGCGCGCGTGATGAAACAGGCCGTGGCCTGGCTTGAGCCTTTCATGGAAGCGGAAAAGCGCGAGCTGGGACTTGAGCGGAAGTCCAATGGCAAGGTCGTGCTGGCCACGGTAAAGGGCGATGTGCACGACATCGGCAAGAACATTGTGGGCGTGGTGCTGGCCTGCAACGGGTACGAGATTGTCGACCTGGGCGTGATGGTGCCGGCCGAGAAGATTCTCGATACGGCGGTGCAGGAGAAGGCAGATATCATCGGTCTGTCCGGGCTGATCACGCCGAGCCTCGACGAGATGGTGTATGTTGCCGCCGAGATGCAGCGTCGCGGCATGGTGCAACCGCTGCTCATCGGCGGGGCAACCACCAGCGCGGCGCACACGGCCGTCAAGATCGAGCCGGCCATCCGGTCTGCGCCGGTGGTGCATGTGGTGGATGCCAGCCGCGCGGTCGGCGTCGTTAGCACATTGCTCAGCGATGAAGACCGGCCTGTGTTCCTGAACGAGGTGCGCGCCCGGTATGAACGGATGCGCGAGACCCGCAAGGATGGCCCGCCAAAACCGCGCCTGCCGATTGCCGAGGCCCGCGCC
>NCJR01000439.1 GCA_002282555.1 Rhodobacterales bacterium 34-62-10 | reverse complement strand
AGGTCCAGATATCACCGCAGGACAAGCCGAACCGGATTCGAAGGATGACCGCGCCGATGAAACGCTATTCCGTCTTTGCCATCGCCCGCGAGGCCATGCGCCAGCATACCGGCTGGACCCGCGCCTGGCGCGATGCCGCACCAAAGAAGAAATACGACGCGATCATCGTGGGCGCAGGCGGGCATGGTCTGGCCACGGCCTATTTCCTTGGCAAGAATTACGGCATCACCAATGTCGCCATTCTGGAAAAGGGTTGGCTGGGTGGCGGCAACACCGGGCGCAACACCACGATCATCCGGTCGAACTATCTGCAAGACCCCTCGGCCGCGATCTATGAGAAGTCGCGCAGCCTGTATGAGACGATGAGCCAGGATCTGAATTATAACGTCATGTTCAGCCCGCGCGGCGTGATGATGCTGGCCCAGACCCAGCACGAGGTGCGCGGCTATCAGCGCACGGCCCATGCCAATGCGTTGCAAGGGGTCAAGACCGAGTTCATCAGCCCCAAACGGGTCAAGGAACTGGTGCCGATCATCAATATCGACGGGCCGCGCTATCCGGTGCTGGGCGCGCTGTGGCAGGCGCGGGGCGGCACGGCGCGCCATGATGCAGTGGCCTGGGGCTATGCGCGGGCTTGTTCCGACATGGGCATGGATGTGATCCAGCAATGCGAGGTGACAGCCGTGCGCCGTGACGGCGGCCGCGTTGTCGGCGTCGAAACCACCAAGGGTCCGATCGACTGCGACAAGCTGGGCATCGTCGTGGCGGGGAATTCCTCGGTCGTGGCGGACATGGCGGGGTTCCGTCTGCCGATTGAATCGCTGGCGCTTCAGGCGCTGGTGTCCGAGCCGATCAAACCCTGCATGGATGTGGTCGTCATGGCCAACACCGTGCATGGCTACATGAGCCAGTCCGACAAGGGCGAGATGGTCATCGGTGGCGGCACCGACGGCTACAACAACTACACACAGCGCGGCAGTTTCCACCATATCGAGGAAACCGTGCGCGCCCTGATCGAAACCTTCCCGATGATTTCCCGCCTCAAGATGCTGCGGCAATGGGGTGGCATCGTGGACATGACCGGCGACCGCTCGCCCATCCTGTCGAAAACCCCTGTCGAGGGTGTGTTTGTCAATTGCGGCTGGGGCACGGGCGGCTTCAAGGCGATCCCCGGCTCAGGCTGGGCCATGGCCGAGTTGATGGCCAAGGGCCACTCGCCCCTGACCGAGGAATTCTCGATGTTCCGCTTCCGCGAGGGGAAATTCATTGACGAGTCCGTGGCAGCGGGGGTGGCACATTGATGGCCGTTCAAATCCCGACCGACAGCACACCATTCGCCTATACGATGACCGGAGGCACATCATGCTGACCCTTCAATGCCCCTATTGCGGTGTGCAGGCCGATGAAACCGAACTCTCGGCGGGCGGCGAGGCGCATCTGAAGCGTTTCGGGCCGGGCGCGGGGGATGAGGATTTCGAGAATTACCTCTTCATGCGCGAAAACCCCAAGGGCGTGCATTTCGAACGCTGGCGGCACAGCTATGGCTGCGGAAAATGGTTTCTGGCCGCGCGCTGCACCAT
>NCJR01000102.1 GCA_002282555.1 Rhodobacterales bacterium 34-62-10 | reverse complement strand
GACGGGCAGCAGATGATCGGCGCGGATGAGGCTATGCTGCGCAAGGTGCGCGGCAATGACATCAGCTTTATTTTCCAAGAGCCGATGACCAGCCTGAACCCGCTGCATACGCTGGAACGGCAATTGTCGGAAAGCCTTGCCCTACATCAGGGGATCGTGGGCGAGGCGGCGCGGGCGCGGATCATCGAGTTGTTGGAGAAGGTCGGTATCCGCGATGCCGAAAGCCGCCTTGGGGCCTATCCACATCAATTGTCGGGCGGACAGCGTCAGCGGGTGATGATCGCCATGGCGCTGGCCAACAAGCCCGATGTGCTGATCGCGGATGAGCCGACCACGGCGCTGGACGTGACGATTCAGGCGCAGATCCTTGATCTGCTGGCCGAGTTGAAGCGGACCGAAAACATGGGGCTGTTGTTCATCACCCATGACCTTGGCATCGTGCGCCGGATCGCTGATCGGGTCTGCGTGATGAAAGGCGGCGAGATTGTCGAGCAGGGGCCAACGGCCGAGATTTTTGCCAATCCGCAGCATGACTATACCCGCAAACTGCTGGCCGCGCGCGCGGTTGGGGTGCCGGAACCCGTGGCGGCGAATGCCAAGGAACTGATCCGCACCGATCACCTGAAGGTCTGGTTCCCGATCCAGCGCGGGTTTCTGAAACGCACCGTGGGCCATGTCAAAGCCGTCAACGATGCCACGATAAGCGTCCGTGCAGGCGAGACGCTGGGGATCGTCGGTGAAAGCGGGTCAGGCAAGACCACGCTGGCGCTGGCCATCATGCGGTTGATCGCATCCGAAGGGGGGATCACCTTTGACGGGCAGGACGTGCGCGGCTGGTCCACGTCAAAGCTGCGCGCGCTGCGCAAGGACATGCAGATCGTGTTTCAGGACCCGTTCGGCAGCCTGTCGCCACGTATGACCTGCGAGCAGATCATCGCTGAAGGTCTGGGCGTGCATGGCGTCGCCCCCGGCAAGGACAAACGTCAGATGGTGGCCGAGATCATGGCCGAGGTGGGGCTGGACCCCGCGATGATGCACCGCTATCCGCACGAATTCTCTGGCGGGCAGCGGCAGCGTATCGCCATTGCCCGCGCCATGATCCTGCGGCCCAAGCTTCTGGTGCTGGACGAGCCGACATCGGCGCTGGATATGACGGTGCAGGTGCAGATCGTTGATCTGCTGCGGGCGTTACAGGTGAAATACGGGCTGGCCTATCTGTTCATCAGTCATGACCTGAACGTCGTGCGCGCCATGAGCCACAAGATGATCGTGATGAAACAGGGCGATGTCGTCGAGGCGGGCGAGGCGCAGGAGTTGTTTTCCAATCCCAAGACCGACTATGCCCGCACGCTTCTGGCGGCGGCGCTGGATCTGACGGCGGCCTGAGCGGTCATCCCTCTGCCCCCGGCAGGTCAAGGACAAGCGCGGCGTGGTCGCTGGCATGGGGGCGATGCTTGCCGACACCGGGAAGGCGCGGACCCGCCGCTTGCCCTGCGTCCAGCGAAAAGCCGCTGCGAATGATCTGCGGGCAGGCGTCAGGCCAAATCTGCGCCAGAGCGGGGCTGGCCAGCATCACATCGGGGCATCCGGTATCCGGTCCGAAAGGTTCGTGCCACGACCAGCGCTCGGCTATCGGCAGGCGGTCCAGCAGGTCGATGCTGAATGGCGGCAGGACAGGGGCGATTGAAGGGGTGCTGTCGTTGGACCGTTCGCGCGGTTCGTTGAGGTCACCAAGGATCAGCCAGAGCCCCTGAGCGGGGTCTGCAAAACGCATCTCGATCAGACGACGCACCGCCAAGGCCTCGGCACGCCGTACGGACCACGTGTCGACGGCATCGGGGTAGGGTGCCTTGAAATGGCAGATGAACAGCGTGATCCGTCCCACCTCGACCCGCAGGCAGTCGCGCCGGAACAGGGGCAGGTTACGCGCCACGCTATCGGGCACATCCAACCCCAGACTTTCAGCGGTTGCGGTGGCATGGCTGACAACGGCGTGCAAGGGCAGGCGGCTGATCACCGCCACATCCAGCCCGCGCCCGTCATTGCCGGGCAGACAGTGACGTTCAGGATAGGGAGAGATGCCTGTTTTCAAAAGATAGTGGTCGTGGAAATGATCCAGCGTGGTGCGGTCGAACACTTCTTGCAAGGCGATGACATCGGCAGCCGTGCGCGCAAGAACCTGCGCTGTCAGCCGCCTGTCCTGTGCGTCAAGGGCTTGTGCCGCCACGCCCTGATCCATGGGGACATCGCTGTCACGGGCACCGTCCAGCCGGGGCTGACCGTCACGCCAGCGTAGACGCAGGCTTTGCACGTTGAAACTGGCCAGTCTCATGGGGACTTGCCCCCTTTTTGGGCCATTCCTGAAGCCGATCAGATCGCCGAACTATGCCCGGCCTTGCTCATGTCATAGGCGTCGAAACTCCGCGCGATCATCCGGGTCAGGGCGCGCGCCTCGACCGGAATGCTCAGCACGCCCGAGGCGATGTTCAGAATGCCCGGAAATTCGGCTGCCGCCTTGTCGAACAGGTGCTGCACCTGTCCTGCTGACACGCCGAAACGCGTTTGCAACTCGGCCGAATCGATGCGGAAATCGCACATCAACGCCTCGATCATGCGGCTGCGCAGTTTGTCCTCGGCTGTGAAGGCATGACCTTTCGAGACCGAGAAGCGCCCTTCGCGAATCGCACCTGTATGCGCCCCCGTCGCCGGCGCGTTCTGCGCATAGCCCTGCGGGAACTTCGAGATCGAGGAAGCACCGACACCGATCAGCACATCTGCCGGATCATCGGTATACCCTTGGAAATTCCGCCGCAGCTTGCCGGCCCGTTGCGCCACGGTCAGACCATCGGTCTGGGTGGCAAAATGGTCGATCCCGATTTCGGCGTAATTGTCCCACAGGAACAACCGCCGCGCGGTTTCGAACAGTTCCAGCCGCTCTTCCGGGGTCGGCAAGGCGTCAGATGGAATCAACTGCTGGCGTTTCGCCATCCAAGGCACATGGGCATAGCCATAAAGCGCGACCCTGTCCGGGCTCAGAGACAACAGCTTTTGCACACTTTCCGTGATCCGCGCGCGGGACTGGTGCGGCAGACCGAAAAGGATGTCGGCATTCAGGCTTTTGACGCCGCGTGCGCGGATTTCCAGAACCGCATCACGGGTGATGTCATAGCTTTGAAGACGTCCAATCGTTTTCTGGATCGCCTCGTCAAAGTCCTGAACCCCGATCGACGCGCGGTTCATGCCTGCCGCCGCCAGCGCATCCAGTCGCGCCGCGTCAATCTCGTTCGGGTCGATCTCGACCGAGAATTCGCCATCAGGGGACATGGGCGCCACGTCAAAAATCGCGCCCACCAGATCTGTCATCATCGCAGGTGACAAAAGCGTAGGCGTCCCGCCACCCCAATGCAGCCGCGACAGCCGCACGCCTGCGGGCAAAACCTGCTTCAGCAGTGTCAATTCCGCCTTCAGAGTCTCAAGATAGGCGGCAACTGGCGCATCGCTTTGCGTGCCTTGGGTCCGGCAAGCGCAGAACCAGCACAGCCTGCGACAAAAGGGAACATGCACATAAAGAGATATGTTTGAACCCGGCTTTATCGCCTTGATCCAACTGGTAAAATTATCGCGGCCTATCCCGTGCGAGAAGTGCGGTGCCGTGGGGTAACTGGTATAGCGCGGCACCTTCGCGTCGAACAAACCCAGTTTTGCGAGTTGCTTTTTCATCATCATCTGTCTAGTCTGTTAGACAATTGGGAAGAATTCTTTGACCCAGATCAAGTGCGCGAAGTGTCAACATGCTGAATGAGAAAACGGTGTCTCACTCGGTCGAGTGTGGCGACTGCCCCATCAGGCACAGGGCAGTCTGCGCCCGCTGCGAAACTGACGAGCTGGAGCGGCTTGAGGAAATCAAGTATTACAGGTCTTTCGAGGCGGGTCAGACGGTGATCTGGTCCGGGGACCGGATGGATTTCGTCGGCTCGGTCGTCTCGGGTATCGCCACGCTGACCCAAACGATGGAAGACGGCCGCACCCAGATGGTGGGACTGCTGCTTCCCTCCGATTTTGTGGGGCGCCCGGGTCGGGAAGGGTCGGCTTATGACGTGGTTGCGACCACCGATCTGGTGATGTGCTGTTTCCGCAAGAAGCCGTTCGAGACAATGATGGAGCGCACCCCGCATATCGCGCATCGCCTGCTGGAAATGACGCTGGACGAATTGGACGCGGCGCGGGAATGGATGCTGGTGCTGGGGCGCAAGACCGCGCGCGAAAAGATTGCGTCGCTTTTGACGATCATTGCACGGCGCGATGCATCTTTGAACCTGCAGACGCCCAAAGGTGTGATGGTCTTCGACCTGCCCCTGACCCGCGAGGCGATGGCGGATTATCTTGGTCTGACGCTGGAAACCGTCAGCCGCCAGATCTCGGCGCTCAAGCGGGATGGTGTCATCGCGTTGCAGGGCAAACGGCATGTGACCGTGCCGGATTTTGCGCGGCTTCTGGAAGAAGCAGGCGACGACAGCGACGGCGGTATGCTGGCCTGACAGCCTGACAGATATGGCAAGGCGCGACTGGACATGACCAGCCGCGCCTTTTTGATGTCAATGGGCCAGAAATACTGGAATCTTGGCGTGTTCCAGCATGTTCCGTGTGGCCCCGCCCAAAATCGCCTCGCGGAACCGCGAATGGCCATAGGCCCCCATCACGATCAATTCGGACTCGGTATCCGTCGCGTGGCGCACGATGACATCCGACACGCGCGGCAGGGTCTTGGACAGAACGTCGATTTCGCAATTGACGCCGTGGCGGGACAGGTATTGCGACAGCAGACCGCCGGGATCAGAGCGTGTCGGGCTGTGTGCGGGCGGGTTGACCACAACGATCCGGACCGTATCGGCCTGCATCAACAAAGGAAGAGCTGATCGCGCGGCCACCAAAGCCTCGTCGCTTTCGTTCCACGCCAACAGGATACGCTTTGGCGCAGTCACCACAGGGCAGTCCGCAGGCACCATCAGCACCGGCGCGGTTCCGTCGAACATGGCGGCTTCAAGGATCGGCTCCAGCTCCACACCGCGTTTGTCGCCATAGGGTTGCGGCAGGATCGCAAGGTCCGAGAACCGCGCCCGCTGTGCCACATGACGCCCCATATCGGCCAGTTGCGCCACGCCGCTGTCCAGCGACCAGCGTACATCGCTGGCCTGCAAAATCTTTTTCACATGTGCTTCAACTTCGCGCGCTTCTTCCTGCGCGCGGGTAATGGTTTCCTGCAGGATCATCGCATTTGCCCCTGCATAGTAAAAACCGGCCTGAGTACGATCCAGGCCCATACACAAAACATCCAGATGCGCATCCCATGCGGTGGCCATGGCGATGGCTTGATCCAGCACAGGACCAGCCAAGGCGGTATCAGTTAGCACCGAAAATAATGTCTTGTAGGCCATGTCGCTCTCCTTTGTGGTCGATTATCCAAAAACGCTAACACGGCGGGACTGGCTCTACTTTGATACGTGTCAAGAACGCGTCTTGCCGGTCTTGACACAGATCAAGGCACATCACGCCGCCAGGCCGCATTACGGACCCAGTCTTCAGGACCCCGAGATCGTGACGAATCATCGGGACAGGACAAAAGGGACCCAAAATGTCGAATTATATCAAGCTGATCGTGCTTGGCCTTATCACGCTGTTTGCGTTGATTGCGGCCAATTTTGCACGCGACCTTGCCTATCTCGTGAACGCCCTGATCGTGGCGGCCGCAGCAGGCGGGGTCTTCCTCTGGGTGTTGCGCCAGACCGGAGAGCCGGTCGTGACGCGCGACTTGTCCGGGGAATACATGGACGGCGTCGTGCGCGCCGGTGTGATCGCCACCGCCGGTTGGGGGGTTGTCGGGTTTCTGGTCGGTGTGATCATCGCCTTTCAGCTTGCGTTTCCGGCGCTCAATTTTGAATGGGCGCAGGGGTATCTGAATTTCGGGCGGATGCGTCCGCTGCATACATCGGCCGTGATTTTCGCCTTCGGCGGCAACGCTTTGATCGCGACCTCGTTCTATGTGGTGCAGCGCACGAGCGCGGCGCGTCTGTGGGGCGGGAACCTCGCGTGGTTCGTGTTCTGGGGGTATCAGCTGATGATCGTGCTGGCAGCGACCGGCTATTTGTTGGGTGCGACCCAGTCCAAGGAATATGCAGAACCCGAATGGTATGTGGACTGGTGGCTGACCGTCGTCTGGCTGGCCTATCTTGCCGTGTTCATGGGGACCCTGATCAAGCGCAAGGAACCCCACATCTATGTGGCCAACTGGTTCTACCTGTCCTTCATCATCACTGTTGCGATGCTGCATGTGGTCAACAACCTCAGCATCCCGGTGTCGGTCCTTGGGTCCAAATCGGTGCAGGTCTTTTCGGGCGTGCAGGATGCCATGGTGCAGTGGTGGTACGGCCACAATGCCGTGGGCTTCTTCCTGACCGCAGGCTTTCTGGGCATGATGTATTACTTCGTGCCGAAACAGGCCGAACGCCCCGTGTTTAGTTACAAGCTGTCGATCATCCACTTCTGGGCGCTGATCTTCATCTACATCTGGGCCGGCCCGCACCATTTGCATTACACCGCGCTGCCTGACTGGGCATCGACCCTTGGCATGGTGTTCTCGATCGTGCTGTGGATGCCGTCTTGGGGTGGCATGATCAACGGCCTGATGACGCTGTCTGGCGCATGGGACAAGCTGCGGACCGATCCGATCATCCGCATGATGGTGATTTCCGTGGGCTTCTACGGTATGTCCACCTTTGAAGGCCCGATGATGTCGATCCGCGCCGTCAACTCGCTGTCGCATTACACCGACTGGACCATTGGTCACGTGCATTCTGGTGCGCTGGGCTGGAACGGCATGATCACCTTCGGCGCGCTTTACTTCCTTGTGCCGAAACTGTGGAACCGTGAACGGCTCTATAGCCTTAGCCTTGTGTCCTGGCACTTCTGGTTGGCGACGATCGGGATCATCCTTTACGCCGCCGCCATGTGGGTGACCGGTATCATGGAAGGCCTGATGTGGCGCGAAGTCGATGCCAACGGTTTCCTGGTGAACAGCTTTGCTGACACCGTGGCCGCCAAATTCCCGATGTA
>NCJR01000101.1 GCA_002282555.1 Rhodobacterales bacterium 34-62-10 | reverse complement strand
AATATGACGTGGCGCGACTGTCGACCGAAATCTATCTGAGCGATCTGACCCCGGCGATGAAGCCCAGCGACGCCTATGCCCATATCGCGCGGCGCACCACGCAGCGGGTACCGATTGACCAGTTGGAAGGGCGGATCACCACCAGCCTTGTCACCCCGTATCCGCCGGGTATCCCGCTGCTGATCCCCGGCGAGGTGTTCAACCGCAAAATCGTGGACTACCTGAAGTTCAACCGCGAATTCGCCCGCGAATGTCCGGGGTTCGAGACGGATATCCATGGGTTGGTTCAGGAGAAAAGCGCAGACGGCACGATCCAGTATTTCGCGGATTGCGTCGCCGAGTGAGACAAAAGCAAATGCCCCCGCGCCGGTCAGGACGCGGGGGCATTTTCAATCCATTCTGGACGCGCGGCGCTTGTTTAAAGCTCGTCCTGCACTTCCTGTGACTCCGCCGTGATCGTCTGGCCGGCATTGGACATATCGCGACCGGCGCCCTGCACCGTTTCGCAGGCGATCAGGGTGCCCAGGGCCATAAGGGCAAGAAACGTCTTCGTGGTCTGTGTCATGTTCACTCCTGCTGTTTTGCCATGCCGTTACCTCGGCTATGAACAATGGAACGCATGAGACGGCCGGTTGTTCCCGCTGACCCCACGGCATGGCCTCAGATGGATTTGATCGCCCCTCCGTCGATACGGATGCGCGACCCCGTGACATAGCTGGCCCGCTCTGAGGCAAGAAAGGTCACCACATCGGCAAACTCTCCGGGTTTGCCATAGCGTCCGGCGGGGATTGTGGCGCGGGACTTGGCCGCCACCTCGGTCACGTCAGATTGGGTCCGCTTGGCGGCGGCGGCGTCCAACTCGTCCACGCGTTCGGTATGGATGCGCCCCGGCATCACGACATTCACAGTGATCCCATCGCCCGCCACTTCGGAGGCAAGCGTCTTGGACCATCCGACCACGGCCGCCCGAATGCCGTTGGACAAAGCAAGGTTCGGGATCGGCTGTTCAACACCCGAGGAGGTGATCGAGATGACGCGACCCCAGCCGCGCGCCTTCATCGCAGGAAGCAGACGGGTCGTCAGGTGAAAGACATTCGCGGCCATCGACTCAAAATGCGTGATCCACGCGCCGCGGTCCGCGTCCTGCGCGGTGCCGGGGGGCGGGCCGCCGCTGTTGTTGACGATGATATCCACGCCACCTTCGGCCAGCAGGTCGTTCACCACACTATCCACGCTGGCAAGATCGGCCAGATCCAGTTTGACAGGGCGGACATTGTCCATTCCGGCAGACCAGCCCGTGATCTTGTCAACGCTGCGCGCGGCGGCAAAGACGGTCGCACCCTCGGCGGCCAGCGATTGTGCAATCGCCATGCCAAGGCCGCGACTGGCCCCCAGCACAAGCGCGCGTTTTCCGTTTAACCCAAGATCCATCAGCCCAGCTCCTTCAATCGTTTTTCCTGTCGTGCGATCAGGAGATCGACCTCCTGACGGCTGGCCGCGCTGAGCGCCGCCCCCGGCTTGCGCAGGGCGTCATGGGCGATGATCCCACGCTTGGCGAGCGTGTATTTGCGGATCGCCAGCCCAAGACCCGGCTGCTGTTCGAACCGCGCAAGCGGCAGATAGGCATCAAACAGGTCACGCGCCCGGTCCATCTGGCCCTTGGCGTGATGCGCGACCACGTCCACCATCATCTCGGGGTAGGCAAAGCCGGTCATCGCCCCATCCGCGCCGCGCGCCATTTCCTCGGGCAGGAACACGCCACCATTGCCACACAGGATCGACAGCGGACGGTTCAGCACCCCTTCGCGGCGCAGGGCGGTGATCTTTTCCAGACCGGGCCAGTCTTCGTGCTTGAGGCAGACACAGGTCGGCAATTCGTTCACGATCCGCGCGATCACACCAGGGGCCATTTGCACCCCGGTGACCAGCGGGAAATCCTGCAACACGAAGGGCACATCGCCCAAAAGCTCGGCGATCTGGCGATAATAGGTGATGATCTGGTCATCAGTGCGCAGGCTGCCCGGTGGGGCGACCATGACGCCTGCCGCGCCCATGTCCATCACCATCCGCGTCAGCGTGTCGATCTGGGCAAAACCGGGGGCCGAGACGCCCACGACCACAGGCACGCGCCCCGCGACACGGGCAAGGATACGGGCGACCACATCGCGCGATTCCTCGACCGTCAGCTTGGGGGCCTCGCCCATCATGCCAAGCACGGTCAGGCCGGTGGCCCCTGCCTCAAGATAGAAATCGACCATGCGGTCGCAACTGTCCATGTCGATCCGCCCATCCGGGTGGAAGGGGGTGACCGCGATGACGTAAACGCCGCGCGCCTCGGTGGTAAGATGTGTCATGCTTTATCCTGTCGTGTCTTTTGCAATGCGACGCGGCCGATGGCCATGGCGGTGGCAGCCTGACATGGTTCCACCACAGGCAGGCCAAGGTGGTGTTCCAGATCGGTGCGGAACGCCGTCATCCCGGCGCAACCAAGGATCAGAACATCGGCCATCGCTTCGTCCCGCAACCGTGCGCCCACGGTTTTCAGCCGCTCGAACGTGCGTGTGGCATCCGCCAGTTCCAGCACGCCCAGTTCCAGCGGCATGTCAGCGGCCAGACGGTCCATCACCCCCATCGCACCAACATAGCGCATATGGCGCGGGATGCTGCGCGACAGGATCGAGATGATGCCGAAACGTTGCCCCATGGTCATGGCGGTCAGGATCGACGCCTCGGCGATCCCCAGAACAGGGCGGGCGGATTGTTCGCGCAGGGCGGCAAGGCCGGGGTCGGAATAGCAGGCGACGACGAAGGCCGAGGCGCTGTCTTCCAATGCCGCGCAATGGGCCAGAAGCGGCGTGACGACGCCATCGACATGGGCCTGTGTCTCGATCCCCGGCGGGCCTTCGGCCAACGTGCGCGCCGCGATGGGCACGGGGCTGGCTGCCCGCATCGCATCCACCGCGCGGTCGATGCCATCCGTCACATGCTGGCTGCTGTTCGGGTTGATCACGTAGATCGTCATGGCGTATCGCCCTCCTTACCCCAGAAATCCGATGGTCGTTCAAGGTCTGCAGCCCCGCCGATCCGGTCGATCATCAGGGCGGTCTGTGCGGCGGCATCGGCCAGAATTCCGCCCTCGTCCACCTGTGTCGCGCGGCCATTGCGCAGGACAATCTGCCCGCCGACCATGACATGCGACACGTCATTGCCATTCGCAAAGCATACCAGCCGGTGCAGGGCCATGTTCGGCGGGTAAAGGTGCGGTTTGCGCAGGTCAAGCATGACGATGTCGGCGGCCTTGCCCGCTTCCAGTGATCCGATCCGGTCCGCCATACCCAGCGCCCGCGCTGCACCGATGGTGCACATCTCAAGCACCTTGCCGATGGGCAGGACCGAGGCGTCGCGGAAGAAGCGGCGGTGGTAATGCATCGCCTGCTGCATGTGGCGGAACATGTCGGCGGACCGATCAGGTGCCGTTGCATCCGAGCCCAGCGCGACGGTCGCCCCCGCAGCCATCAACTCGATCGCCGGGCAGCGCCCCATGATCGAGGCATTGGCCGAAGGGTTGTGCGCGACCTTCGTGTCGGTGTCCGCGATCAGCGCAATCTCGTCCTCATGCAGGTCGATGCAATGCGACAGCAGGCTGTCGGGTCCCAGAAGGCCCAGCTTGTCGGCCCGCCGGACCGAGCCGCGCCAATGGCCGTCCTGCGTGAAGATCAGGCCCTTCTCGCGGGCATAGGCGCGAACCTGTTGCGCCTGTTCGCAGGCGGCGGCATAGGCGGGCGGGGCCATGTCGCGTTCATGTTCGTCGCGCAGGACGGGATAGAGCATGGCGATGCTGATCCTGCCCTGATGCGTGTCGTGCCAGTCTTCCGCCACCTGCCGACAGGTTTCGAACTGCTGGGCGAAACTGACGTCATAGGTCCGGCGCTTGTTGTCCGACCATTCGGCATAGACGCGCGGATGCGGTGCGCGGGTGGGTCCGACTGCGACCATGCTGCGTGTGCCCACCTCGACCACGCCTTGAAAATGCGCGGCGGCATAAACGGGGTCATCCGTCCGCATGATCGTATCACCGCCGCCCAGCAAGGACACGCCTGTGGTAACGCCAAAGCGCAGACGTTCGAGTGCGGCCAGACGCGCCTCGGCATACCAGAATTCCGGGGGGGAGGCTTGGGTATAAACCTCGCCGCAGATATCTTCCCAGCGGTCGCCGCCATGCATCCCCATCGACTTGATCAGGGCGTGCCCGGCATGGGCGTGAACGTCGATCAGGCCAGGAAAGACGATGTGACCGGTGCAATCCACAGTCTCGGTCGCCTGCACGCTGCCGTTCAGCGCTTGCGCGGTATCCACGGCGATGATGCGGCCATCACGGATCGCGACCGCGCCATTGTCGATCACGCGGCGGGCGGGGTCCATGGTGACGACGGTGCCACCTGTCAGAAGGGTATCGGCCTGCATCTCAATCCTCCGGCAAGGCTGGCAGGCGCGCCACGTCGATCACGCCATCGGCGGGCATCGCGAAATCGGGATGCTCTCCCGCCAGTCCGATCACCCTGAGCGGGTTGTAAAGCGTGAGCCATGCCGGATCGTCCTGCAACAGCCTGTAGGCGTCGCGCCAGATCGCGGCGCGGGCGGCGCGGTCGGTGGTGACGCGGCCCTGGTCGATCAGTGTCTCTATGGCGGGGTTGGCATAGCCCTGCCACCATGCACCGGCAACGCGGCTGTCGATCTTTTCATAAAGCACGCGATAGGTGCTCATGGGACTCGAGTCGAAGACACACAGATCGCGGATTTCCTTGCGGCGAACCATATGGGCGTAAGCCTCGCGCTCGGGGTGCACAAAGACCCTGAGGGTGACGCCCACCTGCGCCAGTTGTGCGCCAAGGGCGGCAGTCAGGCGTTCAGCCTCATCCGGCAGGCGTGTGGGGCAGTCCACGTCAAGGATCAGACCTTCCGCATGGCCAGCCTCGGCCAGCAAATGCCGTGCCATGTCACGGTCCAGCGCGGCACCGGCCCCGTCACCTGCGCCGTAATGGTGCGGGCTGACGAAACCATAAAGCGGGCGCGCTGCCCCGGCGACCAAATCCGCGATCAGCGCGTCGCGGTCCACCGCAAGGCTGAGGGCGCGGCGCACCCGCGCATCACGCAGCGGCCCGCGGGCGGCGTTCAGAAGGTAGATGATCGCGGGTGAAGGTACGCGGGTCACCCAGCAATGCACTGCGCTTGTCCCCTCCTGTTCCAGCAGCGCCAGTCGTGCGGCAGGGTCAGGAACGCGTGTCCATGTCATGACCGGATTGGCGGGCGTGCCTGCGAAATGCCCTTCCACCCGGCTTGCCGTGAGGCGGTCCGCCGTCATGCTGTCCAGCCGATAGGGGCCCGAGCCGACCTGCTGGCTGTGATCACCGGCATCCAGCGCGGCAAAGGCCGATGGCGCCACGATGAAGCCCTGCTCCAGCACGTCGAGCAGATCGGCCATCGGCGCCTGAAGGGTCACCGTCAAGGTCAGCGCGTCGGGCGCGGTGATCACCGCCCCGCCCAGATATTGCCGCCAGACGGCGGGTGCGCCCAGCGTATAGCCCTTGTCCTCTCGCGCCATGCGCGCAAGGCTTGCAGCCACGGCAGCGGCATCACAGGGGGTGCCGTCATGGAAAGTGACACCGGGTTCCAGATGGAAGGTCCATGTCCGCGCATCGTCGGACACGGTCCACCGCTGCGCCAGATGCGGCACAAAATCCTGCCCGACCCGCCGCACCAGCGTGTCGTAAAGCGCGTGGAACACCGTCAGCGTGTCGCTGCCATCGGTGCAGTCATGCGGATCCTCAAGGCTCAGCCGGGCTTGGGCGATGATGGTCATACTGTATCCCTGTGCGGTTCATCGACAAGATGGCAGGCGACGCTCTGGCCGTCACCCAGATCCCTGAGCGCAGGGCGTTCGGCGGCGCAGCGGTCCCATGCAAAGGGACAGCGCGTCCGGAAACAGCATCCCGATGGCAGGGACAACGCGGACGGAACCTCGCCCTTGAGGGTTATCTCTTCGGTATCGCGCTTGGCCTTGATGCTGGGGGCCGCCGACAAGAGCGCGCGGGTATAGGGATGGCGCGGGCGGGCGAACAGGACATCGCGCGGCGCGGTTTCGACCATGAAGCCCAGATACATCACGCCCACCGTATCCGCGATGTGCTGCACCACGGACAGGTCATGGCTGATGAACAGATAGGACAGGCCGAACTCGTCGCGCAAATCCATCATCAGGTTCAGGATCTGCGCCTGAATGGACACATCCAGCGCCGAGACAGGTTCATCCGCGATGATCAGCCCCGGCATGACCGACAATGCCCGCGCAATCCCGATCCGCTGGCGTTGCCCGCCGGAAAACTGGTGCGGATAGCGCCCCGCGTGTTCGGCGTTGAGACCGACCTTGGCCAGAAGCTGTTCGGTGCGGGCGGGCACATCCTTGCGATCTGCGGCGGTTTTCATTTGCTGAAGCAAGGGTTCGGCCACGATATCGCGCACGCGCTGGCGCGGGTTGAGGCTGGCATAGGGGTCCTGAAAGATCATCTGCATCTTGGACCGCACTGGCAGCATCTCGGCAAAACCGTAATGCGCGACATCTTCGCCCTCAATGCGGATTTCGCCTTTGGTGGGTTGATAGATGCGGGCGATCGTCTTGGCGACGGTGGACTTGCCGCAGCCGCTTTCGCCCACCAGCGCCATGATCTGGCCGCGCTGGATGCGGAAACTGACGCCGTTGACCGCATGCACGACAGGCCGGTCGATCCGCAGGCCGCGCCTGTCCAGCCTCAAGCGGTCGAACACCCCGCCCCCGATGGAGAAGTGCATTTCGAGGTCGCGCACCTCCAGCATGGGTATGGCGTCGGTCATGCGCTGTCTCCGGGCATCAGGGGATAGTGGCAGGCGGCCCATTGCGCGGCGTTCTGTGGGCGCAGTTCCGGCTCCTCCTCGGCACACAGCGCCTGCGCGCGCGGGCAACGGTCGCGGAAGTTGCAGCCCTTGGGCAGGTTGCGGATATCCGGCACGGTGCCGGGGATCTGCTTGAGCCGGGCGTGGCGGTTGGCGGGATCGGGGATGCTGTCGATCAGGCCGCGCGTATAGGGATGGGCGGGTGTTTCGATCAGATCGCGGGTGCGCCCCCGCTCCACCACCTTGCCGCAATAGAGCACGGTGATGTGGTCGGCCATTTCCGACACGACCGCCAGATCATGGGTGATCAGGATCATCGAGGCGCCCTTGTCCGCGATCTGACGCCGCATCAGCTTGAGGATCTGGCTCTGGATCGTGACGTCAAGCGCGGTTGTCGGCTCGTCCGCGATGATCAGGCGGGGGCGCGCGAGCATGGCAATCGCGATCACCACGCGCTGGCGCATGCCGCCGGAAAACTGATGCGGATAGGCACCCAGACGGTCCGCCGCGCGGCTGATGCCGACGCTTTCCAGCATCTCGATACAGGCGGTGCGCCGGTCAGCGGCGTCCAGATCGGTATGCAGGCGCAACACCTCGTCCATCTGCTGACCCACGGTGTGCAGCGGGTTGAGCGAGGTCATCGGGTCCTGAAACACCATCGAAATCTCGCGCCCGCGGATCTGGCGCAGGCGGTCTTCGCTGGCTTGGGCCAGATCCTCGCCATCCAGCAGGATCTGACCGCCCATGATCCGGCCGGGGCTGTCGATCAGGCCAAGGATCGAGAAGCCGACCACGGATTTGCCGCCGCCGCTTTCACCTACAAGGCCCATCACCTCGCCCTTGCCGATGTCGAAGCTGACGCCGTTGACCGCCTTGACGGTGCCCGAAAACGTATGGAACCACGTCCGCAGGTCGCGCACGGCCAGAAGGGTGGTGTCTGTCGGCGCCGTCGTCATTTCAGCCTCGGGTTCAGTTCGTCGCGCAGGAAATCACCAAAGAGGTTGATGCCGAACACCAGCATCATGATCGCCACGCCGGGAAAAACGGAGGTCCACCACAGGCCCGAGAACAGAACGTCAAAGCCGTTCTTGATCAGCAGGCCAAGCGAGGGTTGCGTGATCGGCACGCCCACGCCCAGAAAGCTGAGCGAGGCTTCGATCAGTACGAAGGTGCCCACCTGAATGGTGGCGATCACGATCAGCGGTGTCAGCACGTTGGGCAGCACATGTTTGCGGATGATGGCGGTGTTGGGCAGGCCCGCGACCTTGGCGGCCTGCACATATTCCTTCTTGATCTCGGACAGGGTCGAGCCGCGCACGGTGCGGGCATAGACGACCCAGCCCACCGCCGTCAGCGCGATCAGCACCTTGTCGATGCCGGTGCCCACCGCCGACATCAGAAAGAGCGCGATCAGGATCGACGGAAAGGACAGCTGGATATCAGCGATACGCATGATCACGGAATCAACGATCCCGCCGTAGAACCCCGCGACCAGCCCCAGAAACGTGCCGATGGTGCAGGAGGCGATCATGGCGACCAGCCCGATGAACACCGAAATCCGCGCGCCGTAAAGGATCGAGGCCCAGACATCACGCCCCTGCCCGTCTGTGCCAAGCGGAAACTGCGGATCACCGCCCTCCAGCCAGACCGGGGGTTTGTAGCTGTCCATCAGGTTCAGCGCGGCGATATCATAGGGGTCCTGCGCCACAAGGAACGGCCCCGCGATTACCGCCACGGCAAAGCCTGCCATCAGCGCGCTGCCGATCACCGCCGACGTGCTGCGCCGGTAATTGTAGAAGAATTCTGATCGCAGAAAGCTCATGCGCCCCTCATTTCAGCGTGATGCGGGGGTCGATCAGCGTGTAGATGATATCGACCAGAAAATTGATGACCACGAAGATCAGCGCGACCAGCATCAGGTAGACGACGATCACGGGCCGGTCCGCGCGGTAGATGGAATCGATCAGGAGCTTGCCCATGCCGGGCCAGGAAAAGATCGTCTCGGTGATCGTGGCAAAGGCGATCAGGTCGCCCAGTTGCAGACCAAAGATCGTGACCACCGGGATCAGCGCGTTCTTCAGCCCGTGTTTATAAAGCACATCATGCCGCGTGGCGCCCTTGGCGCGGGCGAATTTCATGTAATCCTGACGCGCCACCTCCATCATCCCGGCGCGGGTCATCCGCAGCAGGATGGCCATGGTTCCCAGCGACAGGGTAATGGCGGGCAGCGCGATGTGGTGCCAGCCGTCCCATGTGGCAAGGCTGATGCGCAGGCCGAATACCTCGGCCGTGTCACCGCGCCCCGAGGACGGGAAAATCCCCCAATGCACCGCGAAAAGATAGATCAACACCATCCCGACCCAGAAACCCGGCAGCGAAATGCCCAGAAGCGAGCCGGCCATGATCATCCGGCTGAGGCGGCCATTGGGATTGGCCCCGGCATAGACGCCCAGCGGGATCGCCACCACGACGGCCAGAACCATCGCGACCACGACCATCTCGATCGTTGCAGGCATCCGCTCAAGGATCAGGGCCATGGCCGGTTGGCGAAAGACATAGGACTGCCCGAAATCGCCTTGCAGCAGGCTGGAGATGAAGATCCAGTATTGCACCGGCAAGGATTTATCGAGACCGAGGATGCGACGCGCCTGCTCGATCTCGGAGTCGGTCGCGTCGATGGGCACGATCATGAACACCGGATCGCCCGTGAAGCTCATCATCAGGAACACGACCAGCGACACGACCCACAGGACCAGAAGCATCTGGAACAGGCGTTTGAGCAGATATCCAAGCATCGGATACGGTCACCTTTCGCAGGCAGGCGGGAACATGCGGGCAAAACATGACCCCGGCCTTGTGCAAGCCGGGGTCCGGGACAATCGGGTTTATTCGATGTCCATCTCGAAGGCGGACAGGAACTTGTCCGTGCGGGGGGTCAGTTTCACGCCGTCACGCACACCGTAGATGTCCTGCTCATAGTGCACAGGGATCATCGGGATATCGGCCATCAGAAGCTTGGTCGCTTCTTGCAGGATCGCGTCACGTTCGGCAACGTCCGGGGTTGCATCCGCCTTGTCGACCAGCGCGTCCACCTCGGGGTTGGAATAGGAACTGCGGTTGACCTGACCGTAGCCTTCCTTCTTGTCGCGGCTGTAGAACAGCGCCGCATACATCGACCCCGCATCACCCGAGGGTACGTCCCAGCCGCTCATGATGAAGCTGGAATTGTCCGAGGGCACGCGGATATAGCCCCAGAAGTTGGATTTGGGCATGATGTTCAGGTTCAGCGTGACATTGATCTTGGCCAGCATCGAGGCCAGCGCCTGCGCAATCTGCGCATCGTTGACGTAACGGTTGTTGGTCGCGTCCAGCGTCATGGTGAAACCGTCGGGAAAGCCTGCCTCGGCCATCAGCGCCTTGGCCTTGTCGATGTCCACCGGATACATCTGGCGGAAGTCCATGCCGTCCACATAACCAAGATGCGAGGCGGGCACGTATTGTGTGCTGGGGGTCGCCAGACCGTTCATCACGATCTTGTTGATGGCGTCCACGTCGATGGCGCGGGCAATCGCCTCGCGGACGCGCTGATCCACCATCGGGTTCGGCCCTTCAATGGTGGGTGATTCCGGGCGTGTATCCATGGCCAGCACCACGTTCAGCAAGCTGGGACGGGTGATCACCTCGAATCCTTCCTCGTTGCGGACGCGGTCCACGTCGCGCACGGCCAGATCCTGCACCACATCCACTTCGCCGGTCAGCAGGGCTGCAGTCCGGGTGGCGGGGTTGGTGATCGGGCGGAAGGTCACGGTCTTGATCTTGGGCGCGCCGCCCCAGTAATCGTCGAAGGCCGACAGAACCAGCCGTTCTTCCTTGATCCATTCCTCAAGCTTGTAGGGGCCTGTGCCCATCGGCTTGAGGTCCATCTGCTCGTCGCCCGTCGCTGTGGTGTATTCCTCGTCGAGGATCAGCAGTTCGGCCAGATCGTTGGGCAGCACGGCATAGGGGGTGGGCGTCTTGATCTCGACCGTCAGATCGTCGATGGCGGTAACCGAGGCGATGCTGGCCACCAGATCGGGCCGGATCGAGGCGCGGGCCTTTTCGACCGTAAAGACCACATCCGACGCGGTGAAGGCATTGCCGTTGTGGAAGGTGACACCTTCGCGCAGCTTGAAGCGCCATGTGGTGGGGTCCACCGTCTCCCAGCTTTCGGCCAGACCGGGGCCGAACTCCAGTTCGGGGCTGCGGGAAACAAGCGGGTCATAAAGGTGGTAATACATGATGTTCGAGGACAACTCCTCGCCCGCCAGCGGGTAAAGGTGGCTGGGATCAGCCGTCAGGCCAATCGTCAGCGCCTTGTCCTGGGCAAGGGTGGCACCAGCGGTGGCCACGACCAGCGTCGCGCCCAATGCGCCCATGCGCCATACGGTGTGAGACAGGGATTTCATGATAGCTCCATTGTTGGTTGCTTTCGCGCGGGATGATCGGGACGTTGTGCCGCCACTCTTGTTGATTGTTCGGGAAAAAGGCGGGCTCAGTGGCCGGGTTGCGCCGTCTGCACCTCGATCTGATAGCCCTCGGGATCGTTCATCACGAAGGCGCGTATACCAAGCTCGGCACTGTCGCGGGGCGCGGTCAGGCCGGGCACCTGCTTATGGGCGGCCCATGCGTGCCATGCGTCCACATCCGGCACCCGCAGGCAAAGTTGCACGGTTTTCTGCGCGGCCCATTTCTGCATCCCGCGGGTTTCATCAACCAGGCCAAGATGAGCCTGCCCGTCGATCCGGTAAATCTTGGACCATCCCTGATCGATCGCCAGCGTCAGCCCCAGAATATCCTCATAAAAGGCCATCGCGGTGGGCAGGTCGCGGTAATACTGGAAGGTCACAGTCAGGATGATCCCGTCATCGGGCCGCTGTGGTGCTGACATCTTCTGTCCCTCCCCCCGTGTTCTTTGTGTGTATCCAGACTGTATACACACAAAACACCGAGTCAACATCCCGACGGCCATTCTTTGCCCGCCATCAGGAGCAGGGGCTTAGAACGGGTGATAAATGTGCGAGATGATCGATTCGCGCACTTTCTTGAGATGCAGCTTCATCGCCTCCGACGCCTGATCCGCGTCCCCGCCGAGGATGGAGTCGATAATCGCGATATGTTCGTGGCAGCCCGGCTCGAATCGCTCGGGGATAGAGCCTTGGTCATACATGCGTGTCTTGATCTTCAATCCTTCGATCAACTCGCCCAGAAGCTGCGATCCGGCCATTTCCGCAATGGTCAGATGCAAACACTCGTCCAGCGCATAATGCGTGTCGGGATCAGGGCGCGGTCCGGTCAGAAAACCTTCGACCTGCGCGCGCAAAGCCTTTAATTCTTCTACC
>NCJR01000100.1 GCA_002282555.1 Rhodobacterales bacterium 34-62-10 | reverse complement strand
CATCGGCACCGGTGTCGCGGCGGCGGCCGCCCTGCAAGCCCCGATGGTCTGGTCACAGGGCCGCGCACGCGTTGTCGTCGTGGGTGGCGGGGCAGGCGGGGCCACGGTCGCGCGCTATCTGGCCAAGGACAGTCAGGGCCAGATCGACGTGACACTGATCGAACCGACGCGACACTACTATACCTGCTTTTTCTCGAACCTCTATATCGGGGGGTTCCGCGATATCGCCAGCATCGGCCATTCCTATGGCAAGCTGGCCGCCGAATACGGGATCAACGTCGTGCATGACTGGGCCGTGGGCGTGGACCGCGACGCCAAGACCGTCACGCTGGCAGGGGGCGCGGTGCTGCCCTATGACCGTCTGGTCCTTAGCCCCGGTATCGATTTCGTCGATGGTTCGGTCCCCGGCTGGGATGTATCCGTGCAGCACAAGATGCCGCATGCCTTCAAAGCGGGGTCGCAATCCGAGCTGCTGAAGGCGCAGATCGAGGCGATGCCGCAGGGTGGCCGTTTCGCGATGGTGGCCCCGCCCAACCCCTTCCGCTGCCCGCCGGGGCCCTATGAGCGGATCAGCATGGTCGCGCATCTGCTCAAGCAGTCCAACCCCACGGCCAAGATCCTGCTGGTGGACCCGAAAGAACAGTTCAGCAAGCAGGCCCTGTTCGAGGAAGGCTGGCAGAAGCATTACGGCGGCATGATCGAGCGGATCGGCCCCGATTTCGGCGGCGACAAGGTCGAGGTGCGCGCGGATACCATGGAGGTCGTGATCGACGGCACGGTCGAGAAGGTCGATGCCTGCAACGTGATCCCCGGCCAGAAGGCAGGGCGCATCTGCGAGATGGCGGGTATCACCGAGGGCAACTGGGCCCCGGTCTCGGGCTTCACGATGCAAAGCCGCGTCGATGGCAACATCTATGTGCTGGGTGACGCGACCAATCAGGGCGACATGCCCAAATCGGGCTATTCGGCCAATAGTCAGGCCAAGGTCGCCTCGATGTCGATCCGGGGTGAATTGCTGGGCTCGTCCGTGTTCCCGGCCAAATTCTCGAACACCTGCTGGTCGCTGATCGCGCCCGAAGATGGCGTCAAGGTCGGCGCCGCCTATGAGCCGACCGAGGAAAAGATCGCCAGCGTCTCGAGTTTCATCAGCCAGACTGGTGAAGATGCGGCCATGCGCAAGCAGACCTATGAGGAAAGCCTTGGCTGGTATTCAGGGATCGTCAGCGACATGTTTGGCTGAACGGATTGACGTATGACAACGCGGCCGCCCCTCGTGAAAATGGGGGGCGGTTTGCGTTGGGGTGATGATGGAAAACGGGCGCCCTGAGCGGCGTTGATGGTTTGTGGCAGATGTGTCGTTCTGCGAATTCTGGTGGCTGGGCAAACTGAAAAATGAGTATCGTCACGCGTGCCCGGAATTGGGCAAGTACCATGCGGGCCAGATCAAGGTCTTTGCAGGCTGATCTTTTCCCGGATCGCCGTCAGGATCTGGCCGTGCTTGCGATCATGAAGAATGAAAGCCTGAATGTAGACGAATGGATCGAGCATTACATCTGGCAGGGCGCGGATCATATTTTCATCATCGATAACGGTAGCACGGACGATACGCGGGAAAAGATTCTGGCGTCGCGCCACGGGCCAAAACTGACATTGGTGACCTATCCCCGGAAACATGCGCAATCAGATCATTACAGGCGCGTTTTCCGCACCCAGAAGATCCGGTCACGGTTTCGCTGGTTGCTGGCTGTGGATGCCGATGAGTTCTGCTTTCCCAAACAGCACGGCACGCTTCCCGAGGCGCTGCGCGCGCTTGATTGGTTTGACGTGATCTATGTGCAATGGACCTATTTCGGATGCAGGGATCAGATCAACCATCCCAAAAGCCTGCGAGAGGGGTTGCTTTACAGACAACCGGCCTTGGGCAGTCACTGGAACACGAAATGGTTTGCAAAAACCGATGTGTTGCGCGGCCAAGCCCTGTCGATACACAAGGTGCGCGGTGCGAATTCGGCAAAGACGATTACGGCGAATGACTACTTTCAGTTGAACCATTATCAGACCCAAAGCCTTGAGTTCTGGACCCAGGTCAAAATGACCAGAGGGGATGCCGCCCTTTCGACGTTCGAGGCAGGAAGAAACCTGGCCCTTTTCGAAAAGTTCAATCAGGATGCCGATCAGGTCGAGACAACGCTGGCGGACAAGGTGAAAACCCATGCCGCAGCCATGGCCGACGCTTTGCGCCTGTCAATTCCGACCGGATGACACCAGGCCGATCCCCTTCAAGCTGCCGATCAAGGCGGGGATCTTCTCTTTGAACTTGAAGAACCCCGCTGTGGCATGGGGCCAGGCCGCGCTGTCAAAGGGGCGTTGCAGGCGAACAAGGCGGATACCGTCCGGGTTCAAAGCGGCCTCCAACGTCCTGAGTGCCGTGGCATTCGGGCCGATGGGCGCATGGGGCGTGACGATCTGGCGCGCCCCGGTGCCACGAGCCCAGTCGACCACAGCCTCGATCCCGGTGAGGGCAGGGGTCAGGGGGCCAAGCCGGTCAGCCCATCTTGTGGTCACATCGGCCATCGCACCTGTCACGAACCGTTCAAGATGGGGGGCGACATGGAGGGGGCTGCGGTCGCGCGCCGTGACAAGACAGGCGGTGGCGACCGGGGTAAGCCCCTGATCGAACAGATATGCGGGGCTGAGGTCGTCGTCATGCAGCAAAAGCGCGCAGGATCGGCTTGGATCGAGGGTCTGCGGCAGGGGCAACGGCACGCGCGGCGCGTCGGGGCCATCCAGTGGCACAGCCACGCTTGCCAAGCCCTTGGGACGAAAGCGCCCGCCGGTGTAGGTTTCGATGTTGTCAGCCCGCGCCAGATAGGTCTTGCCCTTGGTCTGCAAGCCGGCCACCCAGCGCCAGCTGAGCGTGTTCGACGCAGGATCGCCGTCCAGCAGATGGCGCAGAAAGAAATCCGCGCCCAATTCCCATGGCAGGCGCAAGGTGAAAATCCAGATCGAGGCGAACCACATGCGCGCATGATTATGCAGATAGCCGGTCTGCACCAATTCCTGCGCCCAGTGATCGAACGCGTCGATCCCGGTCTGCCCGGTGCAGGCATCGGCCCAGTTGCTGCGCAAACCGGATTGGGTCTGGACCCGGTCCAAGGCGGCGCGCAGGCCTCGCTGATACATTTCCCATACGGCGGGGCGCTGTTCCAACCAGCCCTTCCAATAGGTGCGCCAATACACCTCCTGCACGAATTTCTCGGCGGCGTTGGGGGAATGACGGGCCAGTACCGCCTCCAGCACCTCGGCCTCGGTCAGCAGACGGTGCCTGATCCATGGCGACAAGGACGAGACATGGACATGCAGACCCGCGCCAAGATCGTGGTTGCGCATCCTTGCGTAATCGGCACCTGCATGGGGAAGGAACCGCGACAGCCGTTCCAGCCCGGCGGTGCGTGTGGGGATGAAATCCTGAACCGTGCCGTGACCCATGACGTTTGAACTTTCCTTCGCGAAACCTGATCTTGAACAGGCACCTAGCGTGGTCTGCCGCCTGTTCAATTGCCGGAATATGACGGTGCGGACCGGGCTTTGGGCAGGGATAAATCCCCGCCGCCCCTTGCAGGCCGGTGGGCGCAAGACTAAGACTCCGGTAACACCTGAAGACTATGGATGACAAAACTCAGCAGCAGGCAGGCCGATATGAGAGACCCTATCGACACTTACATGAATACCCTTGTTCCCATGGTGGTCGAACAGACCAGCCGGGGCGAGCGCGCCTATGACATCTTCTCGCGGCTGCTCAAGGAGCGGATCATCTTTCTGTCCGGTCCCGTGCATGACGGCATGTCCAGCCTGATCGTGGCCCAGCTTCTGCACCTTGAGGCGGAGAATCCGTCCAAGGAAATCAGCATGTATATCAACAGCCCCGGCGGTGTCGTCACCAGCGGTTTGTCGATCTATGACACGATGCAATATATCAAACCCAAGGTCTCGACCCTTGTGGTGGGGCAGGCGGCCTCGATGGGCTCGCTGTTGCTGACCGCAGGCGAAAAGGGGATGCGCTTCTCCTTGCCCAACAGCCGGGTGATGGTGCACCAGCCCTCTGGCGGGTATCAGGGGCAGGCCACGGATATCATGATCCACGCGGCCGAGACCCAGAAGCTGAAGAACCGGCTGAACGAAATCTACGTCAAGCATACCGGCCAGCCCTTGAAAAAGGTCGAGGCGGCGCTGGAGCGGGACAATTTCATGTCCGCCGAGGACGCCAAGGAATGGGGCCTGATCGACGAGATTGTCGAAAGCCGTGGCAAGGCCGATGAGGTCAAAGCGTAACAGTTTGTTGTCCTGCCCCTTGCCGGGCGGGGCAATTTTCACATTGTGACTGCGCCGGGGCTGGCCTAAGCTTGTGCCTTGTGACGCAGAGGTCGGCTGGCCCAGTCGAGACACGAAAAGACAAGGCCTGAAAGGGACGATATGGCGACGAATTCCAGCGGCGACAGCAAGAACACCCTCTACTGCAGCTTTTGCGGAAAAAGCCAGCATGAGGTGCGTAAGCTGATCGCGGGTCCCACGGTGTTCATCTGCGATGAATGCGTTGAACTGTGCATGGACATCATCCGCGAAGAAACCAAAAGCGCAGGGCTCAAGGCGACCGACGGAGTGCCAACACCCAAGGATATTTGCGCGGTGCTGGATGATTATGTCATCGGGCAGCAGAAGGCCAAGAAGGTCCTCTCGGTTGCGGTGCACAACCATTACAAGCGGCTCAACCACTCCTCGAAAACCAGCGATATCGAACTGTCCAAGTCGAATATCCTGCTGATCGGACCGACGGGTTGCGGCAAGACGCTGCTGGCGCAGACCTTGGCGCGGATATTGGACGTGCCCTTCACCATGGCCGATGCGACCACATTGACGGAAGCTGGTTATGTCGGCGAGGATGTGGAGAATATCATCCTCAAGCTGCTGCAATCGTCCGAATATAATGTCGAGCGTGCGCAGCGCGGCATCGTCTATATCGACGAGGTCGACAAGATCACCCGCAAGTCCGAGAACCCTTCGATCACCCGTGACGTGTCGGGCGAGGGGGTGCAGCAGGCATTGTTGAAGTTGATGGAAGGCACCGTCGCCTCGGTCCCGCCGCACGGCGGGCGCAAGCATCCGCAACAGGAATTCCTGCAGGTCGATACCACGAATATCCTGTTCATCTGCGGCGGCGCGTTCGCCGGGCTGGACCGGATCATCGCGCAGCGCAACAAGGGCAGCGCGATGGGCTTTGGCGCCGATGTCAAGGACCCTGACACCCGCCGCGTCGGTGAGACCTTCAAGGATCTGGAACCCGAAGACCTGCTGAAATTCGGTCTGATCCCGGAATTCGTGGGCCGTCTGCCCGTGATCGCCACATTGGAAGATCTGGACGAAGACGCCCTGGTCACGATCCTGACCCAGCCCAAGAACGCGCTGGTGAAACAGTATCAGCGGCTGTTCGAGCTGGAGAATGTCAAGCTGACCTTCACCGAGGACGCGCTGACCGCCATTGCCAAACGCGCGATCCAGCGCAAGACCGGGGCGCGCGGGTTGCGCTCGATCCTGGAGGACATTCTGCTGAACACGATGTTCGACCTGCCGGGCATGGCCAATGTCGATGAGGTGCTGGTCAACGAGGAAGCCGCGATTTCCGCGGCACAGCCGCTGATGATCTATGCCGAACCCAAGAAGGAAGGCGCCTCGGCCTGATCCGGCGCGCCGTGGGACGGGGTGAATTTGGATATTTGTGGCAAGAAGAATTGCAGGGCCGTGCCGTTTGAAGGCGCGGCCCTTTGCCATCCAGCTGCGCTTGTCACTGGACCTTGGCGCGCGCTTGGGGCATAGCAGGACGAACGAATAGCGGAGGCTTCGATGGGCATTCTGAACACGCTCTTGCGCGCGGTGACCTGGTGGAACGGCCAGACCCTCAACACGCAATTCTACACATGGCGGCGCGGCGTCAAGGTGGGCGAGGATGCGCAGGGCAACGCCTTTTACACCACCAAGGACGGCAAGCGGCGCTGGGTGATCTTCAACGGTGAGGTTGAGGCGAGCCGGATCAGCCCGGATTGGCACGGCTGGCTGCATCACACCTTCAAGGACACACCGAAGGATAAGCCGATGGTCCACAAGGCTTGGGAGAAGCCGCATCAGGAGAACCTGACCGGCACGGCGCTGGCCTATGCGCCCGCAGGGTCGATCCGGCGCGCACAACCCGCGGCGCGCAAGGATTACGAGCCCTGGACCCCGGAATGAGCCGCGGCTGAGGAGCGATTCATGTCCGAAACAAAAACCGAAGTTGCCGTGGGCGCTGCTGTTCTGGCTGTGGCAGCCGGGTTCCTGATTTATGCGGGACAGGTGACGGGACTGTCCTCGCCCACCACCGGGTATCCGCTGACCGCCTCCTTCCGCTCGTTGGAAGGGATCAATGTGGGCACGGATGTGCGGCTGGCAGGCGTCAAGGTGGGCACGGTCACCGAAGTGGCCTTGAACCCCGAGACATTCCGCGCCGATACCACGATCACCGTGCTGGACGGGATCGCCTTGCCGGATGACAGCGCCATCGTGATCTCCTCGGAGGGTCTTTTGGGGGGCAATTTCGTGGAACTGGTCCCCGGCGGGTCGCCCTTCAACCTGAATCCTGGCGATGAGATCATCGATACACAGGGCGCGGTCAGTCTGGTCTCGCTGTTGATGAAATTCGTCTCGGGCGAGGGTGAGACGGAATGAGACTGCGCCCGCTGACGCTTGGGGTGGTGGTCATGCTGGCGACGGCGGTGCCGGGGCTGGCGCAGGATGTGCAGACTGCCACAGGGACCGGAGCGGTGCTGCGGGTTCTGGACAAGATCAACGGCGAAGTGATGGACCTTGATCTGGATAATGGCACCGGTCAGGCGGCGTGGCGCATGCAGGTCGAGTTGGGTGAGTGCCGCTACCCCGTTGGCAATCCCGCAGGCGATGCCTTTTCTTTTGTCACCCTGCGCCATGAAGGTGATCCGGAGCCATTGTTTCGCGGCTGGATGATCGCATCTGCCCCGGCGCTGAACGCGCTGGATCATCCGCGCTATGACGTCTGGGTGATCCGCTG
>NCJR01000438.1 GCA_002282555.1 Rhodobacterales bacterium 34-62-10 | reverse complement strand
GGGGCCAAGTCGCCGCAACCTTGTCAAAACGGGCACCAACATGAACCGCACCCATCTTCCCGGCATCCTTGCCATGGCCGCCATCGTCGTGGCCTCGAATATCCTTGTCCAGTTCCTCTTCGGCGAATGGCTGACATGGGGGGCCTTCACCTATCCGCTGGCCTTTCTGGTCACCGATGTGATGAACCGCGTCTATGGCGCAGGCCCCGCCCGCCGCGTCGTGTTCGTGGGCTTTGTCGTGGGCGTCATCTGCTCGCTGATCGGCACGCAGATCATGGGCGAATTCGGCCCGCTGGTCACGCTCCGCATCGCCATCGGCTCGGGCCTCGCCTTCCTGACCGCACAACTGCTCGACGTCGCGATCTTCGACCGCCTGCGCGCGGGCCGCTGGTGGCGCGCGCCTCTGGCCTCGACGCTTGTCGGCTCCACCGTCGATACCGCGCTCTTCTTCACCATCGCGTTTTCTGCCAGCCTCAGCTTCATCGAGCCTGCCAATGACGTGTCCTGGGCGGGCGAAATCCTGCCCCTTCTGGGCGTCGGTCCGATGGCCCCGCTCTGGGTCTCGCTGGCCGTGGCCGATTGGGGCGTCAAACTTTCGCTCGCTTTGGTGGCACTTGTGCCCTTCCGCATCATCGTGGGGGCACTTACCCCGCGCACCACATGATTTTGTTTTTGACATCTGCTGATTTTGTGGCAACCTGTTCTCAGGCGAAACAATTGAAAGGAGGTGCTCTAGTGTCTAACGGGATATTGGAGAGAGGTGTCGGAACAGTTCGGGGGACGCAGTCCTGAGGCAGCCCTTGGGGATGCAACACCCGAATTGGTGAGAGCCTAACCGGCCCCACCTCCGCAAATCTCAGAGGGCCATCCGCAAGGGTGGCCCTTTCTGTTTGGTCGCCATCCGCGCTATGATCGGGGCAAATTCACAAGGAACGGGCGGTCATGCTGCGGATCACCGACGACATCAGCATCGAGGATTGGGAGCTGACCGAGCAGTTCATCCGCGCCAGCGGTCCGGGCGGGCAGAACGTCAACAAGGTCTCCTCGGCGGTCGAATTGCGGTTCGAGGCGGAACGCTCGCCCAACCTGCCGCTGCCTGTGAAAAACCGCCTGCGCCGCTTGGCCGGACGCCGCTGGACCAAGGAGGGCGCCATCGTGCTGCAAGTCGATGAAACCCGCAGTCAGGTCCGCAACCGCGAGATCGCGCGCGACCGTCTGGCCGACCTGATCCGCGCCGCACTTGTCGCGCCGAAACGTCGGGTTGCCACCAAACCCACCTTCGGCTCCGTCAAACGCCGCATCAAGGCCAAGAAAGTCCGCGGCGAGGTCAAGGCGATGCGCGGCAAGGTCGAGGGCGAGGAGTAACCCCGCCGCCAAAGCCTGCGTCATCAGATTTTCACTTGATACCGGGGGGATTTGCCCCTATCCACCCGCTTCCTGTTGAAGTCCCGCCCTGCCACCGGCAGGCCGCCACGCATGGGGGAAGGCACGATGCTGCACACGCCTTACTACCTGATCGACAAGGCACATCTGCTGCCCAATCTCGAAAAGATCGCCCATCTGCGCGAAACCTCCGGCGCCAAGGCGCTGCTG
>NCJR01000099.1 GCA_002282555.1 Rhodobacterales bacterium 34-62-10 | reverse complement strand
GGGGATGCGCGGTGTGCGTCTGGGCATCACCGTGCCCGAAATCTATGACATGCAGGCCCGCGCGATATTCGAGGCGACGATTCTGGCCAGCAAGGACGGCGATCCCGTCGTGCCCGAAATCATGATCCCGCTGGTGTCCGCCAAGCGCGAGGTGGAACTGGTCAAGACCCGCGTCGATGCCGTGGCCGCCGCCGTGCGCAACGAATCCGGGGTGAATTTCACCTATCGGCTGGGTGTGATGGTCGAAACGCCCCGCGCCGCCCTGCGCGCGGGCGAGATTGCGCCGCACACCGCCTTTCTCAGCTTCGGCACCAATGACCTGACGCAGATGACCTATGGCCTGTCGCGCGACGATGCGGGCCGTTTCATGTCCGCCTATGTGCAGCAGGGCGTGTTCCCCGAAGACCCGTTCCACACGCTGGATCAGGACGGGGTGGGCGAGCTGTTGCAGATTGCGGCAACACGGGGGCGCGCCGCCCGTCCGAACCTGACCCTGTCGATCTGCGGCGAACATGGCGGCAGCCCCGAATCAATCGCCTTCTGCCGCGATGCCGGGTTCGATTATGTCTCCTGTTCCCCCTTCCGCGTGCCCGTCGCACGGCTTGCCGCCGCGCAATTGGCGGTCAGGGACAAACTCCCCACATAAAGTGTGTCTCCTTTGCCCGGACCCAAGATTTTCCGGTTTTGCATAGAACTTATGCAAAAATCGCTCTTGCGCTTTTAAGCGGGTATCCGCCTGTTTGCCCTTCGAATCGTCGTCGGGTGGACGGATGGTCGGTTTTTGGCTATAGCCGCCTCTGATTTTGCGGAATGGCCAAGGATCTGCTCCTTGTAAATTCTGACAAGGAGATGACGAAAATGCGCCTTTTTGCTGCCATAGTTCTGGCCACGTCAGTGGCCCTTCCCGCGTCAGGTGAAACACCGATCCACGACGTGCTCAAGCAAGAGACCCGCGGTCTGGGCAGCCTGCCCACAGCGCATCTCGACAGTTTCCTGCAAAAGACCAAACCCGCTGTCGGTCAGGTCAGCTACAGCCGCGCCTGGCTTGACAGCCTGCCTCGCCCCAAACTGACCGATGCGGAACTGCGCTGCCTGTCCGAGGCGCTGTATTTCGAAGCGCGCGGCGAATCCCTTCCCGGCCAGTTCGCCGTCGCCGAAGTCATCCTGAACCGCGTCGACAGCGCGCTCTACCCCGACACGGTCTGCGGCGTCATCCATCAGGGGACGGGCCGCAAATATCAGTGTCAGTTCACCTATACCTGCGACGGCATCCCCGATGTGATCACCGAAAAAGCCGCCTTCGACATCTCGGCCCGCGTCGCCAGCGTCATGGTATCCGGCGCCCCCCGCGCCCTGACCGATGGCGCCACCCATTACCACACCAAGGCCGTGCGCCCCAACTGGTCGCGCAAATTCCCCCGCACCGCCACCATCGGCGTGCACCATTTCTACCGCCACCCGACCGTTCTGGCGCAGAACTAGACGTCGGTCCCGCATCCCCGTCTGCCGCACCCGGTCTTGCACCTGACCGGATCGGCGGTAGGTTGCGTGCAAACCGCGCGGAGGGATATCATGAGCAGCGAGATCACCTGGGCCTTCGGTCACCCGCTGGAGCGGGCCGAAGCCACCGCCGGGCCGGACATGCTCGACCGCATCTCGCTGCGTGACCATATCGTCACCGTCGAGATCGGCGCGTTTCAGGCCGAGCGCGGCACCACCCAGCGCATCTGCTTCAATGTCGTGGTCGAGGTGGCCCCCCAAGGCCAGCTTGACGATGACGTGGACCGCATCCTGTCCTATGACAAGGTGACCGAGGCGATTGCCCATGAGCTTGCCGCAGAACGCCTCAACCTGCTGGAAACGCTGGCCCAACGCGTGGCCGACCGCATCCTGATCGAACCGCAGGCCCGCCGCGTCTTTGTCCGCATCGAGAAACTGGACCGTGGCCCCGGCGCCTTGGGGGTCGAGATCATGCGCGCCCGCTCCACCACCAGCCCCGCGGCCGCCGCCCCCGATGACCGCCCGCACCCCGAGGTCATTTACCTGTCCAACGCCGCCATCGACGCGCCGCATCTCAAGGCATGGATCGACCAGCTTCACGCCGGCCACCGTCCCACGATCCTCTGTGTCGGCGCCCCCGATCTGCCCGCACCGCAGGCCGCACACCCTTTGGCGCAACGCCGCATCGACCTTCTGGCGATCGAGCAGAACGCATGGCGGCTGGCCGCCCGCGATCCGCGCTGCGTGGTCGTGAACTCCCGCACCGAACTCGACTGGTCGATGCGCAAGTGCCAGATCTCTGTCTGGGCGCCGTCCAAGATCGTGCTCGACGCGGTCGATGGCCCTTCGGCCCAGCCCCGTGATGCGCTGGCCCTGGTGCTGTGGTTCGCGCGCCACATGCAGGCCGCCGATATCGTGGTGATTGGCGAAACCCCGCCCGCCGCCGCCGATCTGCCGATCCGCGCCGTGCCGGTGGATCAATCCACGCTCTGACGGCGCTTGCCAAGCGCGCGGCAATCGCCCATGCAAACAGCTATGACGACCTATCACCGCCCCATCCCCCTGATCGGACCGGAACGCCCCGACGGTGCCCTGCAACTGGCAGGCGGTCCGCTGCTTTTCGACCGGATCGAGGTGCTCTCCCGCACCGCACCCCCCCGGATCACCCCCGCCGATCACGCCCCCGCCGATGTGCTGGCGCGCCTGACCGCCCCCCGCGCGCCCATCGCGGGGCTGGATATGGCGCGCGTCAACATCATGGGCATCCTGAACGTCACGCCCGACAGCTTCACCGATGGTGGCCAGCATGACGCGCCCGGTGCCGCGCTGACCCATGCACAGGCGATGCTGGGGCAGGGGGCCGATCTCATCGACGTGGGCGGCGAATCCACCCGCCCCGGTGCGGTCGAGGTCCGCGCGGATGATGAAATCGCCCGCACCGCCCCCGTCATCGCCGCCCTGCGCGCCGCAGGCCTGACCCTGCCCATCTCGATCGACACGCGCAAAACCGCCGTGGCCCGCGCCGCCATCACCGCCGGGGCCAATCTTGTCAACGATGTCTCGGGTTTCACCTTCGACGACACGCTGGCCAGCTTCTGCGCCACCGAAAACCTGCCCGTCTGCGTCATGCATGCCCAAGGCGAGCCGCAGACGATGCAAGCCAACCCGCGCTACGGCGATGTGCTGCTGGATGTCTATGACGTGCTGCACACCCGCATCGCGGCGCTGGAATCCGCCGGCATCCCGCGCGCGCGCATCATCGCCGATCCCGGCATCGGCTTTGGCAAGACACAAGGACATAACCTTGCGCTGCTGGCCCGCCTCAGCCTCTTTCATGGCTTGGGCTGTCCGATCCTTCTGGGGGCCTCGCGCAAGAAATTCATCGCAACACTGGGCCAGGCGCCCGATATTGGCGCCCGCGTGCATGGCTCGGTGGCCGTGGCCCTTGCCGGGGCCGCGCAGGGGGTGCAGGTCTTGCGCGTCCATGACGTTTTCGCCACGCGCTCGGCCCTGACATTATGGCAGGCGACGACGAAAGGAATTTTTGATGACGCGTAAACTCTTTGGAACCGATGGCGTGCGCGGCACCGCCAATATCCACCCGATGACCGCTGAAATGGCGCTGCGGATCGGGGCCGCCGTGGGCCGTTATTTCCGGCGCGAAGGCGGCAGCACCGTGCACCGCGTGGTCATCGGCAAGGATACGCGGCTCTCGGGCTATATGTTTGAAAACGCGCTGACCGCGGGCCTGACCTCGACGGGCATGAATGTGCTGCTGCTGGGCCCTGTGCCCACGCCCGCGGTGGGCTTGCTCACCACCTCGATGCGCGCCGATCTGGGCGTGATGATCTCGGCCAGCCACAACCCCGCCTCCGACAACGGGATCAAGTTCTTCGGCCCCGATGGATTCAAGCTCTCGGACGACGCCGAGGCCGAGATCGAGCGCCTGATCGAGGCCGGCGTCGAACCCGCCAAGGCCCATAATATCGGCCGCGCCAAGCGGATCGACGATGGCCGCTTCCGCTATGTCGAACGGGTCAAATCCACCTTTCCCGCAGGCATGCGTCTGGACGGGATCAAGATCGTGATCGATTGCGCTAATGGGGCCGCCTACCGCGCCGCACCCGAAGTGCTGTGGGAACTGGGCGCCGATGTGATCCCCGTGGGCGTCACCCCGGACGGGCGCAACATCAACCTTGAATGCGGCTCGACCCATCCGCGCCTTGCCGCCGAAACCGTGGTCGCCCATGGCGCCGATCTGGGCATCTGTCTGGACGGCGACGCCGACCGCGTCATCCTGATCGACGAGACGGGGCAAGTGGCCGATGGCGATCAGATCATGGCGCTGCTGGCCGCACGCTGGGCCGAAGAAGGCCGTCTGAAGGGTGGCGCGCTGGTCGCCACCGTCATGTCCAATCTGGGGCTGGAGCGGTTCTTGGCCGCGCGCGGTGTCGGGCTGGAACGCACCGCCGTGGGTGACCGCTATGTGGTCGAACGGATGCGCGCGGGCGGCTTCAATCTGGGCGGCGAACAATCGGGCCATATCGTGATGACCGATTATGCCACCACAGGCGATGGTCTGATGGCGGGGCTTCAATTTCTGGCCGAAATGGTGCGCACCGGGCAGCCCGCCTCACGCCTTGCCACCAGTTTTGACCGGGTGCCGCAGCTTTTGCAGAATGTCCGCTATGCTGATGGTCAAACGCCTCTGGATGTTGCATCCGTGCAAAGCGCGATTACCGCGGCCGAAGGCGTCCTGATCGGCAAGGGCCGCCTGCTGATCCGCAAATCCGGCACCGAACCCCTGATCCGCGTCATGGCCGAATGCGAGGATGAGGCGCTTCTGACCCGCGTTGTCGGCGGCATCGTCGATGCGGTCAAGGCAGCGGTCTGAGCCGGGACACCGTTAATAATTGGTAAACAGCGGCGCGTAAGCCGTTGAAAAGGCGTGATGTGGAAAATGTCCCACGGTGGGACATCTTCGCTCATCCTCGCCCGAACAACCGCATCAAGGCCCCCCACTGGCTCAGCGCCAGCCCCGTTAGGATCAGCCCCAGCGCCACGAAGAACCGCCACGGCAAAGCCTCCGACAGCACCAGCGCCCCGAACACCATGGACCACAGCGGCACCTGATAATTGACCAGCGTCATGAACACCGGCCCCGCCGTGCGGATCACCTGCACCCGCAGCAGCGCCGCCAGCGCCGTGGGCATCAGCCCCAGAAACAGGATCGCCAGCCCCGTGGTCTGCCCCGCCCAGCCCGGCACGCCCTCGATCGCCAGCATCAAGGGGATCAGCACCACCGACCCCACCACCAGCGTCAACGTGGACAGCGCCACCGGATCAATCGGCGGACAGCGCCGCGTCAGGATCGCCGCCACCGCATAGGACAGCGCCGCACCCACGCAGGCCAGCTGCCCCCACGCCGCCATGTCCCCGTCCGCGTTGAACACCCCCGGCCCGATCAGAACCGCCGCACCGATGAACCCCACAACCACCCCCGCCGTCCGCCGCAGGGTCAGGGGTTCCTCGGCAAACAGATGCGCCAGCGGCAGCACGAACAGCGGCAGCGCCGCCATCGAAATCCCCGCGAACGCGGACGGCACATATTGCTGCCCCCAGCTCAGCAGGAAAAACGGCAGCGCCGTGGACAGCACCCCGATGGCGGCCAGATACGGCCACAGCCCCCGGTCCCCCAACGGAAACCGCCGCCCCATCACCCGCATCAGCAGGATCAGCGCCACCGCCCCCAGCGTGGTGCGGGCGCAGGCCACGGTCAGCGGGCCATAATCGCGCAGGGCGACCGAGACGACCATGAACGTGCTGCCCCAGACAAGGCCAAGCAGCCCGATCGAGGCCCAGTTCGCAGGAGTAGGATGGTATGCCATGCGGCGCAGAAATCACGGGTCCGGGCGAATGTCCATCGCACCCATGCAAAAGGGGCGCCCCCTTGCGGAAGCGCCCCCTCTGACCGTCTTGGAACGGGATCAGTTCTTGGACTTGTCGACCATCTTGCCCGCCGAGATCCAGGGCATCATGCCGCGCAGCTGCTCGCCCACACGCTCGATCTGATGCTCGTCGTTCAGGCGGCGCGTGCCCTTGAAGAAGGGCTGGCCCACGGCGTTTTCCTGCATGAAGTCACGCACGAATTTGCCAGTCTGGATGTCGCGCAGCACGGCTTTCATGCGGGCCTTCGTCTCGTCATAGGGCAGGATGCGCGGCCCGCTGACATATTCGCCATATTCGGCGGTGTTCGAGATCGAGTAGTTCATGTTGGCGATACCGCCCTCATAGATCAGGTCGACGATCAGCTTGACCTCGTGCAGACACTCGAAATAGGCCATCTCGGGCGCGTAACCGGCTTCCACCAGCGTCTCAAAGCCCATACGGATCAGCTCGACCAGACCGCCACACAACACCGCCTGCTCACCGAACAGGTCGGTTTCGCATTCCTCGCGGAAGTTGGTCTCGATGATGCCCGAGCGCCCGCCACCGATGGCCGAGCAATAGGACAGACCGATTTCCAGCGCGCGGCCCGAGGCGTCATTGTGAACCGCCACAAGACAGGGCACGCCGCCGCCTTTGGTATATTCGCCGCGCACGGTGTGGCCGGGGCCTTTGGGGGCCATCATGATGACGTCCACGCCGGCTTTGGGCGTGATCAGGCCGAAATGGATGTTCAGACCGTGGGCAAAGGCAATCGCCGCACCTTCGCGGATATTGTCATGCACGTATTTGCGGTAGGTTTCCGCCTGCAATTCATCGGGCATGGTGAACATGATCAGGTCAGCCCAGGCCGCAGCTTCGGCGATGCCCATGACCTTGAGGCCTTCGGCTTCGGCTTTTTTCGCGGAAGGCGAGCCTTCGCGCAGCGCCACGACGAGGTTCTTGGCACCCGAATCGCGCAGGTTCAGCGCATGGGCATGACCCTGAGAGCCATAGCCGAGGATGGCCACTTTCTTGTCCTTGATCAGGTTGATGTCGCAGTCACGGTCATAATACACGCGCATGGGATGATCCTTTCAGGTTGATCTGATGAGCCTTGCTCTGGATCGTGACCATAACGATCCTTTGCTCATTGTGTTCTCGTTTTTATTGAGTATTTGGAAAAACGGTGAAATA
>NCJR01000098.1 GCA_002282555.1 Rhodobacterales bacterium 34-62-10 | reverse complement strand
CTGGCTGATCCGGCGATGATTCTGGCCCATGCCCTGACCACGATCACCGACCGGCGCGGGCAGATCGCCATTCCCGAATGGCGGCCCGACAGTCTGACGCCAGCGGTGCGCGCGGCACTGGACGGTCTGCCCATCGACAGCGAGGATGGTCCCGCGATCAATGCCGATTGGGGCGAGGAAAGCCTGACGCCCGTGGAGCGCGCCTATGGCTGGAACAGTTTTGCGGTGCTGGCGATGAAAAGCGGTGTGCCCGAGGCGCCGGTGAACGCGATATCGGCCCATGCCCGCGCCACCTGTCAGCTGCGCTATGTGGTGGGGACCGACCCCGAGGATATCCTGCCCGCGCTGCGCCGCCATCTGGATGCGCATGGGTTCGAGGCAGTGCGGATCGAGCCGCATGATCGCGGGTTTTTCCGCGCGACGCGGCTGGACCCGGATCATCCTTGGGTGGCGTTCGTGGCCGAGAGCCTGACCCGCAGCGCCGGACGCGCGCCCCATATCCTGCCCAATCTGGCGGGATCGCTGCCCAATGACAGTTTCACCGATATTCTGGGCCTGCCCACGGTCTGGGTGCCCCACTCCTATCGCGGCTGCTCGCAGCATGCGCCGAATGAACATGTCCTCAAGCCGGTGTGCCGCGATGCGTTGCGCCTGATGGCGGGGCTGTTCTGGGACCTGGGCGAGGGTGGCACGCCGGCGCGCGCTGCGTCATGAGGGTGGGTGCATGATCCGCGCCTTGATCCTTGCCGCCGCACTTGCGACACCGGCCATTTGCAGCGCGCAAGCCCTGCAGGTGCAGCCCGTTGCGGATGATGTCTGGGCCATCGTCGGCGAGACCGGGCAGCGCAGCGCCGCCAATCTTGGCAATAACGCGACCTTTGGTCTTGTCGTGACAGCCGATGGCGCGGTGCTGATCGATCCGGGCGGGTCATACAAAGGGGCGATGGCGCTGCATGAGGCAATCCGCACGGTCACGGATCAGCCCGTCACCCATGTGATCAACACCGGCGGGCAGGATCACCGCTGGCTGGGGAACGGCTATTGGCGCGAGCAGGGGGCCGTCATCATCGCGTCCGAGGCCGCCGTGGAGGATCACAAGGCCCGCGCCTCTGCGCAATTGAGCGCGTTGGCGCAGTTTCTGGGCGACGGGTTGGACGGCACCGAACCCGCCTATGCCGATGTGACCTTCGAGAGCGATCACAGGCTGGAGATCGGGGGGCTTGGGCTTGAGGTCATGCATCGCGGTCCCGCGCATACGCTTGGCGACAGCTTTGTCTGGCTGGAGGCGCGCGACGTGATGTTCACCGGCGATATCGTCTATGTCGCGCGCATTCTGGGCAACGGTCCTGCGAACAACGTCAAAAGCTGGATCGGGGTGTTTGATGCGATGGCGGCGTTTGATCCCGGCCATATCGTGCCGGGACATGGGCGCGCCACCGATCTGGCAACCGCGCGGCGCGATACCTATGACTATCTGGTCAACCTGCGCACCCGTATCGGCGCGCTGATCGATGCGGGCGGCGACATCATGGATGCGCCAGCGATCGACCAATCCGCGTGGTCCTATCTGGAGCAGTTCGACAGTCTGGCCGGGCGCAATGCGCAGGCCACCTATGAGGCGATGGAGTGGGAGTGACGGGTGCGCGCGCCCCGCGGTGCGGTCAGGATTCGCGCAGGTCGCGGCTGGTTCTGAACCAGTCATAGGTCTGCGCGATCCCCGCCTCGAGCGGGATGCGGGCGGACCATCCCATCTGCGAGAGGCGGCTGACATCCAGCAGTTTGCGCGGCGTGCCATCGGGTTTGCTGCGATCAAAGCTGATCTGGCCGGTGAACCCCGTCACCTGTGCCAGAAGCCCGGCAAGCGTGGCGATGCTGACATCCTGACCGGTGCCCACGTTGATATGGCTTTGCCGTGGGTCGGTATGCGCGCGGTAGGTGTCGCGGTCCAGATCCATCACGAACAGGGCCGCTGCCGCCATGTCGTCCACATGCAGGAATTCGCGCTGCGGGGTGCCGCTGCCCCAGATCGTCACCCTGTCCGCGCCTGTCGCCACCGCCTCGTGGAAGCGGCGCATGAGGGCGGGCAGGACATGGCTGTTCTGGGGGTGGAAATTGTCGCCGGGTCCGTAAAGATTGGTCGGCATCACCGAGCGGTAATCCCGGCCATATTGCCGGTTGTAGCTTTCACACAGTTTGATCCCCGCGATCTTGGCAATCGCATAGGGTTCGTTCGTGGGTTCAAGGCTGCCGGTCAGAAGTGCGTCTTCGGCCATCGGCTGCGCCGCGTTGCGCGGATAGATGCAGGATGACCCCAGACACAGAAGGGACTGGACGCCCGCGTCATGGGCCTGATGGATCACATTCGCCTCGATCATCAGGTTGTCATAGATGAAGCTGGCGGGGAACGTGTCATTGGCGTGGATGCCGCCCACCCTGGCGGCGGCAAGGATCACCGCATCCGGCCTTTCGGTCTGGAAGAAGGCGCGCACTGCGGCCTGATCGGTCAGGTCCAGCGCATCACGGCTGCGGGTGATGACAGCGGCGCCGCGCGCCTGCAACTGGCGCAGGATCGCGCCGCCGACCATACCACGATGTCCTGCAAGATAGATTTTCATGACTGTCCTTCTCCCTCACCCTTCCAGCGAGACCGGCAGATCAAGGCCATTGTCGCGCAAGAGGCGGTGCCGGCGCGCGGATCTGAGGTCTTCGGCCACCATCTCGGCGCACATCTGTTGCGCGGTGATCTCGGGGGTCCAGCCGAGCTTTTGCCTCGCCTTGGTCGGATCGCCCAGAAGGGTCTCGACCTCGGCCGGGCGGAAATAGCGCGGGTCGATGCGCATGATCACCTGACCGGGGGTGATACCCGGGGCATGATCGCCATCGACCGCTGTCACGGTCGCGATCTCGTGCAAGCCGGAGCCGCTGAATTCCAGCGTCAGGCCCAGTTCCGCCGCCGACCACCGGATGAAGTCGCGCACGGAATATTGCACACCCGTGGCAATCACATAATCCTCGGGCGTGTCCTGTTGCAGCATCATCCACTGCATGCGCACGTAATCCTTGGCATGGCCCCAGTCGCGCAGCGCGTCGATGTTGCCCATGTAAAGGCACGCCTCAAGGCCCTGCGCGATATTGGCCAGACCGCGGGTGATCTTGCGGGTCACGAAGGTTTCGCCCCGGCGGGGACTTTCGTGATTGAACAGAATGCCGTTGCAGGCATAGATCCCATACGCCTCGCGGTAGTTCACGGTGATCCAATAGGCATACATCTTGGCCACCGCATAGGGGCTGCGCGGATGGAAGGGCGTGGTTTCACTTTGCGGCGTTTCCTGCACCAGACCATATAATTCGGAGGTGGAGGCCTGATAGAAGCGGGTCTTGCCTTCGAGCTTCAGAAAACGGATCGCTTCCAGCAGGCGCAGCGTGCCCATGGCATCCACGTCGGCGGTGTATTCGGGGGCCTCGAAGCTGACCGCCACATGGCTTTGCGCGCCAAGGTTATAGACCTCGTCCGGTTGCACCTCGGACAGGATGCGCGTCAGGTTGGAGCTGTCGGTCAGATCGCCGTAATGCAGCTTCAGGCGCGGGTTGAGGTTGTGCGGGTCCTCGTAGATGTGATCGATCCGCTGGGTGTTGAACAGCGAGGCGCGGCGTTTGATCCCGTGCACATCATAGCCCTTGGCAAGCAGGAGTTCGGCCAGATAGGAGCCGTCCTGCCCCGTGATCCCCGTGATCAGCGCCGTTCGTGTCATCGCTCTGGTGTCCCGGATGTCTGTCGGGCGGTGCGCGCCCGGGTGGTTTCACACACGACCTGCCGCAGGCGGCGGTCCGGTCGTTCCCCTATCCCTTGAAGGGTTCCGCGTCGGTCTGCAAGATGCAGTTTCGGATCGCCAAGGCCGCGCGTTTCTGGATATCGGCATAGCTTTCCGCAACAGGCGCCATGCGCCGCAACGCGTCATGGCGGCTGTCATAGGCGGCGGCCGACATGGTGCTGACCGCGTGCTGGATCTCGGCAAGGCTGTTGCACTGGATCATGCAGGCGGTATCGAAGAAATCCCCGATATTGGGGCAGCCCCAGTAGATCGGCACGGTTTCGCACAGGATGGCGTCGATCAGTTTTTCGCTGAAATAGTTCTTTTCGCGCACATTCTCGATCACCACGGAAAAGCGGTAGGGGGCCAGACCGTCTGTCTTGACGGCGAAGGGGGTGTAGCCGCGCCCCATGATATCGACATCGGCCCCGGTGGTGCGGATCCAGTCCACGACATCGTGGCGCAGTTGGTGGCCTTGGTGTTTGCGCTTGTTCGAGGCGATCAGGGAGCACATCGCCCGTTTGGTCTTGTCGGTCTGGCGCCAGTTTGACACCCATGCCCCGCCGACGGGAAAAAAGAGCGCGTTGGGGATTGTCTCCAACAATTGCGCGTCCGCGGTAAGCACCTTGAAGAAGCGCCGATGGCTGAGGCGGAGCATTTTCATGTGCTGGCCATGCACGGCGCGGGGTTCACCGAACAGCAGCGAGACCTTGGCCCTGGTGCCGAAGCCGGGACGGATATGCATGGTTTCCCATGGCGGCACGATCAGATGGTCGCGCGCGGTCAGATCGGCAAGGGTCTGGCCCGCGATGCCGTCCGGTTTGCCCAAGGGCCAGATCAGATCGTCAAGCGCGATCCGCGACGGGCGAAAGCCAAGCGGCCGTCCGTAGGGCAGGATCGCGATCTTGTCAGCCGTGTCGCGCATTCACCAAAAGCCTATCTTGCACAGGGGTGCCGTGACGCGTCGGGGCGCCGGGCCGTTGCGCCCCTTGTTACTGCAGGCCATGGGAAGATGCAAAAAGTTGGAAGATGCAAAAATTGGAAGATGCAAAAGTTGCTGGCAGGCCAAGGGCAGGGCAAGGGCAAGGGCAGGGCCGTGTCGGAGCGTCGGATGAGGCCCGTGCAAGACCGGGCAGGACCGTGCAAGACCGATCAGGGCCAGTATTCCGCCTTGAGCTTGCGCTTGTAAAGCTTGCCAGTCGCCGATCTGGGCAGGGTGGTGCGGAAGTCGATGCTGCGGGGGCATTTGATCGGCGAGAGGCGCGCACGGCAGGTGGCGATCAGTTCGTCCGCCAAGGCGGGGCTGGCGGTCCGGTCGGGCAGAAGCTGCACCACGGCCTTGACCTCCTCGCCGAAATCCTCGTTGGGCACGCCGAACACGGCCGCATCCAGAACCGCGGGATGGCCCAGCAGGATATCCTCGGTCTCTTGCGGGTAGATGTTCACCCCGCCCGAGATGATGACAAAGGATTTGCGGTCGGTGAGGTAAAGATACCCCTGATCGTCAAGCCGACCGATATCGCCCAGCGTGGTCCAGCCCATGGCATTCGTGCAGGCGGCGGTCTTGGCGGGGTCGTTGTGATAGAGGAATTGGTGGCCGTTCTCGAAATAGACCTCGCCTTCCTGCCCGATGGGGAGTTCTTGGCCCGCTTCGTCGCAGATGTGGATCACCCCCAGTTTCGCACGACCGACCGAGCCGGGATGTTCCAGCCATTCGGCTGTGGTGATGGCGGTGAAGCCGTTATTTTCGGTGCCTGCGTAATATTCGTGGATGATCGGTCCCCACCAGTCGATCATGCGGCGCTTGACGTCCAAGGGACAGGGGGCGGCGGCGTGGACCGCCATCTGCATCGAGGAGAGGTCAAACTGTGCGCGCTGGTCCTCGGGCAGTTTCAGCAGGCGCACGAACATGGTGGGCACCCATTGGCTGTGGGTGATGCGGTGGGCCTGGATCAATGACAGGGCCGCCAGCGGATCGAAGCGGTCCATGATATAGGCGGTGCCGCCCATGCGGATCGTGACCATGGAATGCCGCAGCGGGGCCGCGTGATAAAGCGGCGCGGGGCTGAGATAGCGGGTACCCGCCGCGTAGCCGAATAGCGTTGAAAGCAGATCGACCAGCATGGTCCGCCCGCCGGGAAGATCATCGGGCAGGGGCCATTTGATTCCTTTGGGCCGTCCGGTCGTGCCCGAGGAGTAGAGCATGTCAAGGCCCTGCGCCTCGTCCGCGATCGGGGTCTGGGGCAGGGGGGCGGTTGAAGCGGTCCAATCGTGCAGGCCGGGTGGCGTGGTGCCCACCACATAGGTCTGGACGCAGGCCTCCAGCGTGGGCCGCAGCAGGGCAAGGCTGTCCAGCAGACGGTCCGACACGATCAGGATGCGCGCGCCGCAATCCTGCAGGATATGGGCGATTTCGTCGGGCATCAGGTGGGTGCTGATGGTGGTATAGTAAAGGCCCGCGCGGTCGGCGGCGAAGCAGATCTCAAGGAACTCGCGCCGGTTTTCCATCAGGATGGCGATGTGGTCGCCGCGCCTCAGACCGGCGCGGCGCAGCAGATGCGCGCCCTGATTGGCGCGTGCCTCAAGCTGGGCGAAGCTCACCTGCTCATCCGTGGCGCACATCACATAGGCGATGGCGTTGGGGTTTTTCTGCGCGTGGCTGCGGGGCTGATAGGGGTGGGTGTCGTGGTGATATGGCGCGGGCATCAGGGATCAGAACCGGATCAGTGTCTTGCCGAAGTGCCCGCCGTCGCGCTGGTGTTGCAGCGCGGCATGCAGGTCCTCGAAGGCGAATGTGGCGCCAAGGACGGGGCGGATCTGGTGCTGTTCCATCGCGGCCAGCATCGCCGTGAACCCGTCGCGGTGGCCGACGGTCACCCCTTGCAGGCGGACCTGACGGGCGACGATGGGGCCGAGCGATGCCTCGACCGTCAGGCCGGACAGCACGCCGATCATGGCGATGGTGCCGCCGGGCCGGATCGCGCGGAGCGACAGAGGCAGGGTTTGTGCGCCGCCCAGTTCGACGATCAGGTCGTAGCCGCCCTTGGCGGCGGTGATGTCGCGGCTGGCCTTGGCCCAGTCCGGGGTCGTGGTGTAGTTGATCGTGGCATCGGCCCCCATCGCGCGGACGCGGTCAAGCCTGGCATCGCTGGAGGAGATCACGGTGACATGCGCCCCGTGCAGCTTGGCGAAGGTCAGCGCGAACAGGGCGACGCTGCCGGTGCCCTGGATCAGCACGCGGTCACCGGCGCGGGTCTGGCCATGGGTGACAATCGCGCTCCATGCGGTCAGGGCGGCGCAGGGCAGGGTGGCGGCCTCGGCATCGCTCAGATAGGCG
>NCJR01000437.1 GCA_002282555.1 Rhodobacterales bacterium 34-62-10 | reverse complement strand
ACGGCCATTCTTTTATCCTTTCACCGCTTTGACGATCTTTTCTGCGCCATCGCGCAGGTCGTCTGCCGCGATCACATCCAGACCGGAGTTGCGGATGATGTCCTTGCCCTTGTCCACGTTCGTGCCCTCAAGACGCACGACCAGCGGCACTTTCAGGCCTACTTCCTTGACCGCCGCCAAAACGCCCTCGGCGATCACATCGCAGCGCATGATGCCGCCGAAGATGTTCACGAGGATGCCTTTGACATTGGGGTCGGAGGTGATGATCTTGAAGGCTTCCGTCACCTTTTCCTTGGTCGCGCCACCGCCGACATCAAGGAAGTTGGCAGGTTCGGCCCCGTAGAGTTTGATGATGTCCATCGTGGCCATCGCCAGACCCGCGCCATTGACCATGCAGCCGATCTCGCCATCCAGCGCGATGTAGTTGAGGTCGTATTTGGAGGCTGCGAGTTCCTTGGGGTCCTCCTCCGTCTCGTCGCGCAGGGCGGCGATATCGGAATGGCGGTAGATCGCGTTGCTGTCGAAGCTGACCTTGGCGTCCAGCACCTTGAGGTCGCCCTTGTCGGTCACGATCAGCGGGTTGATCTCCAGCATCTCCATGTCTTTTTCGACGAAGGCTTTGTAGAGCAGACCCATCAGATTGACGCATTGCTTGATCTGCGCGCCTTCCAGACCCAGCGAAAAGGCGATGCGGCGACCGTGGAAGCCCTGATAGCCCGTGGCCGGATCGACACTGAAGGTCAGGATCTTTTCGGGTGTATGCTCGGCCACTTCTTCGATATCCATGCCGCCTTCGGTGGAGCAGACAAAGGAAATGCGGCTGGTCTGACGATCCACCAGAAGCGCCAGATAAAGCTCGGTCGTGATGCCCGAGCCGTCTTCGATATAGATGCGGTTGACCTGCTTGCCTGCGGGTCCGGTCTGATGCGTGACCAGCGTGCGGCCCAACATCTTCTTGGCTTCCTCGGCGGCCTCTTCGACCGATTTGGCAAGACGCACGCCGCCTTTTTCACCGGCGTCGGATTCCTTGAACTTGCCCTTGCCGCGACCGCCCGCGTGGATCTGCGCCTTGACGACCCAGAGGGGTCCGTCAAGCTCGCCTGCGGCGGTTTTGGCTTCTTCGGCCCGGAAGACGACACGTCCGTCCGAGACCGGGGCGCCGTAGGTGCGAAGGAGGGCCTTCGCCTGATACTCATGAATGTTCATGAAATTGTCCCGTCTTGCTGCGATTGCGACGGGGTTTGGCACAGGACGTGCGTGGAAATAAACGGTTTTCTGCGGTTTTCCGGCTTTTGAGCGATAATTCGCGTGTTTGTGATCACACCCAGAAAATCTGTGATCACAAACAGGGAGTCGCCTGAGTCACGCGCTCTGCGGATGATTTGGCAAAGAATCAGGGCCGGCACATGGCCAGCCCTGACATATCGGAACCGAGGTTTCGCAGGCGAAACCTGTGGTTGTATGGCCTCAGGCCAGCGAGGGCTCGATTTCCTTGCAGGCGGCGACCAGACCTTTGACGGCGTCGACGGATTTGTCGAACATCGCCTGCTCGTCCTTGGTCATGGAGATATCCACGACCTTTTCGACCCCGCCCGCAC
>NCJR01000097.1 GCA_002282555.1 Rhodobacterales bacterium 34-62-10 | reverse complement strand
ACAGTAGCGTTGCCAGCAATACTACCAGAGCCGCCTGGGCAAAAGTGGCAGGCTGCAGTACCAGGGGAATACGGTACAGATCGGTCTGCATGGCCTGCGACAGCAGCCAGCAGAGTGCTGTGCCCAAGGAAAAACCCGGCAGCAGTGCCAACAGTGTCAGCAGCATTTGTTCACCGATCAACAGGCTGGCTACTTCAAATTGTGTAAAACCCATTACGCGGAGGCTGGCCAGTTCCCTGCCGCGTTCGGCAAAGGCAATACGCGCATTGTTATAAACCACTGCAAAGGCAATGGAGCCAGCAAGAAACAGGCTGAACAGGGTAAATACCAAAAGGCTTTCGTCCATCAGTTGATTAAAGGCAGCAATGCTGCGTTCGCGAAGGGTTACCGAAAGTACGCCGGGCATTTCTTCGAAGGTGCGTGCCAAGGTCAGGTGCCGTTGCGGGTCTGCAGCGACCAGTACCTGATTCAGGCTGTCACCCTCGCCGAGCATGCGTGTCAGCGCCCCACGCTGAATGTAGGCGCCGACCCCGACATATTCATTGACCACTGCAGCAAGGGGGATACGCAACACGGGTCTGCGCCCTTCCTGTACCTGAACCTCAAGCATGTCGCCGGGTTTGACCTCCAGACTGGTGGCCAGGTGATCGGTCAGCAGTAGACCCTGTGGCGGCAAGACCACCTCGAACCCCCAGTCGCGTCCCGCTTGCCAGCCGTGATGGGCAAGGTATGCGGCGATGGAGGCGATGGTGTCTGCCTCGGACCCCCAGATGTCGGCATGCCCGTCGCCATCGCCGTCGCGGGCGTGGTCCAGCACATTAGAGGGCATGAATTGCGGCTGCCCCAATGCGCCGGCCCAGCTGGATCGCAGGCTGCGCGGGTTGATCCGGGCAGTGTCCGCCAGTTGCAACGCGGCGATCAGTTCATCGGTGAAATAATCCGCGCGGGTGGCCATGAAGCCTTTGGTGCCCAGAACGGCAAAGGCGTCATGCGGGATGGATGCGCGGCCAAAGGCGGATTCGCGACCCCAGATGGCAAGGATGATGCGACCCGGCACGCCGGTGGCGCGCTCAACCTGCTCGAGTGTTGCGGCATGGCGGCGGGCCATGGTGATGCCGTCACGGGTTGTCGCGGCCACGGTCGCGGGGGCGAAATAGGCGGCGGGGCTGCCGAATTCGCCCTGTCGCTGCGGGCCGGGGGCAGGGGTCGTGCTGCCGGGGGGCACCAGATCGGGCAGGTCCCACATCAGGGTGACGCCCTGAAATGCGGCCTCATGCGTGGCGCGGGCCACACCTGCGGCGCGGGCGCGGGGCCAGACCGTGTTGTCCAGCCACACCCGGAACTGCTGTTCCACGGCGGCGCGGTCCTGCGCGATGGCAGGCCAGCATGGTATCAACAGGATCACAGCAAGGATAAGGGCGCGCATGGCATCTCCGATGGATGAGAGCAGGTAAGCACAGCCGCGCGGCAGGGTCAGCCCTTTGGCCGATCCCCCACGGCATCGCGCCAATGGATACGGCACAGGCTTTCATAGCTTTCATTGCCGCCGATCAGGACCTGCGCGCCATCGGTCAGCGCGCGACCGTCCGGGCCTTTGCGCACCACCATCGTGGCTTTCTTCCCGCAATGGCAGATCGTGCGAACCTCGCGCAGCTCATCCGCCAAGGCCAGCAAGGTGGCTGAGCCGGGGAACAACGCGCCCCGGAAATCGACGCGTAACCCGTAGCACATGACGGGCACGCCCAGATCATCCACCGCGCGGGCCAGATCCCAGACCTGCGCGGGTTCCAGAAACTGCGCCTCGTCGATGAAAACGCAAGCGACCGGCACTTGTTTCAGGCGCTCTGCCAGCCGCGTGAACAGATCATCGCCCGGCGCGAATGTATCTGCATCCTGCCCGATCCCGATGCGCGAGGCGACGCGGCCATGGCCGGCGCGCCCGTCCACCTGCGCGGTCATGAGATAAGTCTGCATCCCCCGTTCACCATAATTGTGCGAGGCTTGCAGCAGGACGGTCGATTTGCCCGCATTCATGGTGGAGTAATGGAAATAAAGCTTGGCCATGGGCGCGATCTAGCCGCCCGCGCCGGGCAAAGGCAAGACGTTACAAGACCGCCGGATGACCGATCCCGCACCGGTCGCCGCAAATGGGTGGGGTTTCGCAGCCCGCCGCATCTTCTGCCCTGATGGGCCTTGACCTTTCCACGGACAAGGATGCGACGGACCTAAACATACCCCGGCGGAAGATCGGGGCCACTCGCAAGAATCTGCCACACAGTGCAGGTCTCTTTCATACTATCCCTTGGTGCAGATTCAGTGAATATTTTTTGTGCATTTTCGACTCAGGTTATGAAGTGACACAGAAATAACACAATTGCTCCAAATGAAAAATGACCACCGAGGATGGTCATTTTTGTCATTATTTTCCAGCATGATGGAGGGCATCAGCCCTGTAGCGGCATCACTGTAAAATCGCCTTCTTCACGCGCGCGCATGGCGAGGGCTGCTGCATGGCTTCCCGCTGCGGTGGTGAAGTAGGGGATCTTGTCATAGAGTGAAACTTTGCGGATTTCGCGGCTGTCCTCGACCGCCTGCGCGCCTTCGGTGGTGTTCATCACCAGCGTGATCCCGCCATCCTTGAGCATGTCGACGATATTGGGACGCCCCTCGTAGACCTTGTTCACGATCTCGCAAGCGACGCCGTTTTCTTCAAGCCATGCGGCGGTGCCGCGGGTGGCGACGATCGTCAGGCCAAGCGTGGTCACGATCTGTGCGGCCTCGATCATGTCGGCTGTCTTGTCGGCATCGCGGATCGAGATGAACACGCGGCCTTCGCGCGGTAGATCGGTGCCAGCCCCCAGTTGCGCCTTGAGGAAGGCCAGCGGGAAGGACACGTCCCAGCCCATCACCTCGCCGGTGGAACGCATTTCCGGGCCAAGGATGGTATCGACACCGGGGAAGCGGGCGAAGGGCAGCACCGCCTCCTTGACCGAGAACCATGGCATCGCGGGATCGGCCAGCGTCAGCGGATCGGCCATCGGCAGCGTGCCGGGCTTGGCGTCCTTGGGGTAGGGGCCGCGATGCGGGAAGTTCGACATCGGCTCTCCGGCCATCAGGCGCGCGGCGATCGAGGCGATGGCAGAATCGGTCGCTTTGGCCACGAATGGCACGGTGCGCGAGGCGCGCGGGTTCACCTCGATCAGATAGACCTCATCATCCTTGATGGCGAATTGCACGTTCATCAGGCCGACCACACCCAAGGCCAGCGCCAGCGCCTCGGTCTGTTTGTGAACCTCGTCGATGATATGCTGGGGCAGGGAATAGGGGGGCAGCGAACAGGCGCTATCGCCCGAATGCACGCCCGCTTCTTCGATATGCTGCATCAGGCCCGCGACATGCACGGTCTTGCCGTCGCACAGCGCGTCCACATCCATTTCCACGGCCCCGGACAGATAGCTGTCCAGCAGGACGGGGCTGTCGCCGGACACCACCACCGCCTCGCGGATATAGCGTTCCAGATGGGCCATATCGCGCACGATCTCCATCGCGCGGCCACCCAGAACGTAAGACGGGCGGATCACCAGCGGGAAGCCGATATCATCGGCAATTGCCAGCGCCTGTGCATCGGTCGAGGCGATGCCGTTACGCGGCTGTTTCAGGCCCAGACGCTGGACAAGCTGCTGGAACCGCTCGCGGTCCTCGGCCAGATCGATGGCGTCGGGCGTGGTGCCAAGGATGGGGATGCCTTCCTCAAAAAGCGCATTGGCCAGTTTCAGGGGCGTTTGCCCGCCGAACTGCACGATCACGCCATGCAGGGTGCCGTTGGTCTGTTCGACCCTCAGGATTTCCATCACATGCTCAAACGTCAGCGGCTCGAAATACAGCCGGTCCGAGGTGTCATAGTCGGTCGACACGGTTTCCGGGTTGCAGTTGATCATGATTGTTTCATAGCCCACGTCCGACAGCGCAAAGCAGGCGTGGCAGCAGCAATAATCAAACTCGATCCCCTGACCGATCCGGTTGGGGCCGCCACCCAGAATGACCACTTTCTTGCTGTCCGAAGGGCGGGCTTCACATTCCACATCGCCCATCGCGGGGGCCTCATAGGTGGAATACATATACGGTGTCTGCGCCTCGAACTCCGCGCCGCAGGTGTCGATCCGCTTGAACACGGCATTGACGCCAAGGTTCTGGCGAGCGCGGCGGACATTCGCCTCGGTCCGGCCTGTCAGATGGGCCAGACGCGCATCGGTGAAGCCCATCATCTTGAGCTTGCGCAGCCCGTATTCGGTCACGGGCAGGCCGTTCTTGCGGACCTCGGCCTCGGCCTCCACGATCTCGCGGATACGGGCCAGAAACCACGGGTCGAACATGGTGGTGGCGTGGATTTCATCATCGGTCAGACCGTGGCGCATGGCCTGCGCGATGGTGCGCATCCGGTCGGGCGTGGCCTTGGAGATGGCCTTGATCACGGCGGATTTCTCGGGCGCGCCTTCGATCTCGACCTCGTCAAAACCGGTCAGGCCGGTTTCCATCGAGGCCAGCGCCTTTTGCAGCGATTCGTGGATCGTGCGGCCAATCGCCATCGCCTCGCCCACGGATTTCATCGCGGTGGTCAGGTTGGGCTGGCTGCCGGGGAATTTCTCGAAGGCGAAGCGCGGGATCTTAGTGACGACATAGTCGATCGTCGGCTCGAAGCTGGCCGGCGTCACCTTGGTGATGTCGTTGTCCAGCTCGTCCAGCGTGTAACCCACGGCCAGTTTCGCGGCGATCTTGGCAATCGGGAAGCCCGTCGCCTTGGACGCCAGCGCCGAGGACCGCGACACACGAGGGTTCATTTCGATCACGACCATGCGGCCATCGGCAGGGTTGATCGCCCATTGCACGTTGGACCCGCCGGTTTCCACGCCGATCTCGCGCAGCACGGCGATCGAGCCGTTGCGCATGATCTGATATTCCTTGTCGGTCAGCGTCAGGGCCGGGGCGACAGTGATCGAATCGCCCGTATGCACGCCCATCGGATCGACGTTTTCGATGGAACAGACGATGATGGCGTTATCGGCGCGGTCGCGGACCACTTCCATCTCGAATTCTTTCCAGCCGAGCAGGGATTCATCGACCAGAATCTGCGCCATGGGCGAGGCTTCCAGACCGGAACGGCAGTAATATTCATAGTCGTCGCGGTTATAGGCGACGCCGCCGCCCGTGCCGCCAAGGGTAAAGGCGGGGCGGATGATGGCGGGCAGGCCGATATCCTCCAACGCGTCCATGGCCTGTTTCACACCTGCGGCGATATCGTATTTGCCGTTGTCCTTCTTGGGGGCGGCGACGATGGTGGCCTTGGGATTTTCCAGGCCGATGCGGTCCATCGCCTCACGGAACAGTTTGCGATCTTCTGCCATTTCAATGGCTTGGCGGTTGGCCCCGATCAGTTCGACGCCGAATTTCTTGAGCACGCCCATATCGTCAAGCGCAAGCGACGTGTTCAGGCCGGTCTGCCCGCCCATGGTGGGCAACAGCGCGTCCGGGCGCTCCTTCTCGATGATCTTGGCGACCACTTCGGGCGTGATCGGCTCGATATAGGTGGCATCCGCCAGACCGGGATCGGTCATGATCGTCGCGGGGTTCGAGTTCACAAGGATGACGCGGTAGCCTTCCTCGCGCAGTGCTTTGCAGGCTTGCGCGCCCGAGTAGTCGAACTCGCAGGCCTGACCGATGACGATGGGACCCGCCCCGATGATCATGATGGAGGAGATATCGGTTCTTTTTGGCATGTCGGTCCCCTTGTGGCGCGGCGCATGAGGAGGGTGCGGGTCGCGCGGCAGCATGGCGCAGCAGGGCAGCCCCGCGCGCAAATTCTCGTGGGTTATAGACATCCCAAGATGCGGCGCAAGCCCTGTTTGGCGGTGGAAATCATTGTTCACGACGGTCTGCACTGCCTTCTTGAATTCAGAAAACCGCATACTTATGTCAACTCTGATTGACATGTTCTGGTCATGGTTGGCGTTGCGGCGCAGCTTTTTTCTATTCTAACCCGAATATGCGCCCGAAAATGGGGACGATCCTGTGCCAATACCGGGCAGGAGCGAAGGATTTTTTGATGAAACCGTCGGATCGGCAGATGCAGAGGAAAAGGCCATGACCGCCCCAACGGCAGGTCTGCTGCGTGCCCCGCGTCGCAAGGGCATGATGGGATCGCAATCCGTGGTGCCGCTGGTGGCGGCGGTCGAGAGGCGGCTGGGTGCCGCCGCTGCCGGGCAATTGATGGATGAGGCGCGGTTCCTGCACCTGCCGGAACCTGGCGAGCCGGTGCGGGAGCGGCAGGTGGCTGTGCTGCATCAGGCGCTGCGTCGCACATGGCCGCATGACGCCGAAGCCATTCAACGCGAAGCCGCGCGCGATGCGGTGGAATGGATCATGGCGAACCGTATCCCGGCGCGGGCGCGGCTGTTGCTGATGAACATGCCATGGCCGCTGGCGGTATGGATGCTGGGGCGCCATGCGGCGCAGAACGCCTGGACATTTGGCGGATCGGGCAAATTCTCGGTTCTGGGCACCAACGCATTCCAGATGGTCGACAATCCCATCGCACGCGGCGAACAGAGCAATGGCCCCATCTGTGTCTGGCACGAAGAGTTGTTCCAGCACACGTTCCGGCGCATGGCACATTCCCGGCTGACATGCACCGAAACCGCCTGTGTCGCGGCTGGAGCGGATGCCTGCCGGTTTCATCTCCATCTGGAGCCGGAGCCGAGCTGAGGCCATTGGCCTTGGCTTGATCTGTGTCAATTAAAGTTGACACAAAATGTGTCAGATTTCCTGAAAACCTCAGGGAGTCTGCCGATGCGCATTCTGTTTGTTCACCCCAATTACCGCTCGGGTGGGGCCGAGATCGCCGGGACATGGCCGCCGGCCTGGGTCGCCTATCTGTCGGGAAGCCTGCGTCGCGCCGGTTTTGACGACATCCATTTCATCGACGCGATGACCGACAACATCGCGGACGCTGATCTGGCGGCGCAGATGGCGGCACTTGATCCCGATGTGGTGGGGGTGACGTCGATCACACCCTCGATCTACCGGGCCGAAGATGTCTTGAAACTGGCCCGCGACCATTGCCCGCGTGCGGTGCGGATGATGGGCGGTGTGCACGCCACCTTCATGTTCA
>NCJR01000436.1 GCA_002282555.1 Rhodobacterales bacterium 34-62-10 | reverse complement strand
GCCCAGACTGCCATCCTCAAGCCGCTTGCGCGCCCATGTCACGTCATTGGCGGTGATCACATGATCCTCGCCCTCCTGCCCTTCGATGCCCAGGCGGGCGGTATCGCCCGCAACCTCCAGCACCACGGCGGGGAACCATGGGCCATCAAGGGTGATGTCGCGGGGCACCTCGGCGCGGGCCAGCGCCTCGCGCCAGTCGGACACGTCCTCGGCCGCCAGCGTGCGCCCCGTGCCGCGCCAGACGCCGGCATCGCGGTCATAGGTTTCCAGCGCCCGGCGCATGGCGGCGGCGGCTTCCACCTGCATCTCGGGGTCGATCGTGGCGCGCACGGTCATCCCGCCCGAGAAGAATTCCTCCTCGCCGAAATCAAGCGACAGCTGGCGGCGGATTTCATCGGTGAAATAGTCGCGCGGCGGCAGGGCCGAACGGAAGGTCTCGAAATCGCCCGCCTGCACCGAGCGCAGGGGCATCGCCACCTCGGTCTCATAGGTGGCATCGTCGATATAGCCGTTCTCGTTCATCTCGCGCAGCACGAAATTGCGCCGCGCCAGCAGCCGTTCCGCCTGCCGCACGGGATGGTAATCGGACGGGGCCTTGGGCAATGAGGCCAGAAACGCCGCCTCATGCGGGGCCAGATCGCGCAGCGGTTTGTTGAAATAGGTCAGCGCCGCCGCGGTCACACCATAGGAGTTCTGGCCCAGAAAAATCTCGTTCAGATACAGCTCAAGGATGCGATCCTTGCTCAGCGTCTCCTCAAGCCTTGTGGCAAGGATGATTTCCTTGATCTTGCGTTCCGCCGCGCGTTCGCCGCCCAGAAGGAAGTTCTTCATCACCTGCTGGGTGATGGTGGAGGCGCCGCGCACATCCTGCCCGCGCGAGGCGACGGCATCATATGCGGCCGCCGCGATGCCGCGCGCGTCATAGCCCTTGTGGCTGTAGAAATTCTTGTCCTCGGCCGAGATGAAGGCCTGTTTGACCAGATCGGGAATCTCGGCTGCGGGGGTGAAAAGCCGGCGTTCCTTGGCGAATTCGTCAATGATCCGCCCTTCGGCCGAATAGATGCGGCTGATCGTGGGGGGCTTGTATTGCGCGAGCGACTCGTGGCTGGGCAGGTCGCGGCCATAGATATAAAAGACCGCACCAATGCTGATCGCCACGGCAAAGACGCCGAGTGTCACAAAGGTGAATAACCCGCCAAGGGTGGAGAGGATGAATCGGATCACGCGGCGCCCCTGAACATATCACCCCACCCTATACCCCTCATGGGCGGAAGGGTCAAAACAAGAACCCGCGACAACCGGCAGGGTTTCGCACAGCAGGCGGGCGGCGGCTATTGCCGCACAAGATCGGACAGGATCGCATCCTCGGCCACCCACAGCAACAGACCCTCACGGATCGCCTCGGCCATCTGCGCGCGAAACGCAGGGTCGCGCAGGTTCTCAAGATCGCGTTTGCTGGACAAAAAGCCCACTTCCAGCAGGACCGAGGGGATATCAGGCGCCTTGAGCACCGAAAACGCCGCCCGCCGGATCGGGCGGCTGTTCAGCGGCAACTCCGCGCCACCGATCCCCGAGGCCAATGCCTGCGCCAGACGTTCGGCGCGG
>NCJR01000096.1:13505-15392 GCA_002282555.1 Rhodobacterales bacterium 34-62-10 | reverse complement strand
CCTGGTCTTGTAGGTCGGGGGTGTGTGTCTGCTCATACATCCCAGCTACCACGCTGGATTCACGAGATGAATCCCTCACGCGATTTGTGCAACAGAGCCAACCAGATCGGATGTCCCGCGTTTCCATAGGGTAACGCCAAAATGGAAAGGGTGATCAAATGAACTGGGATACCGTCGAAGGCAAATGGAAGCAATTCACAGGTCGCGCCAAAGAAAATTGGGGCAAACTGACCGATGACGATCTTGACCAGGCGGCCGGCAAACGTGACCAACTGATCGGCAAGATTCAGGAAAAGTACGGCATCGCCAAGGACGAGGCCGAGAAGCAGGTTGATGAATGGTCTGCCAAGATGTGATCCACCGGGATCATCATGGCCAGACCTGACCGAAAGGGTCCGACCATCCCTGATTATGAAAGCACCCGGACGCGGAACGTCCGGGTGCTTTTTCTTGTGGTGTCGTTAGACTGATCAGCCCTTGGTGAACTCGGGGTAGGCTTCCATGCCCAGTTCGGATACGTCCAGGCCGTTTACTTCGGCTTCTTCGCTGACCCGGATGCCAATGGTGGCTTTCAGGATCACCCAGACAATCAGGCTGACCACGAAGGAGAAGGCGCCGACAGTGGCAAAGCCCATGATCTGCGTGATGAACGATGTGTCTGCGGTGTAGAACGGCACTGCGAGCGTTCCCCAGAAGCCAGCAATCAGGTGCACCGGGATGGCGCCGACCACGTCGTCGATCTTGAGCGTGTCGAGGAAGGGCACGGCCAGAACCACGATCACGCCGCCGACAGCACCGATCCACAGCGCACCGAACAGCGTCGGGTCAAGCGGACCTGCGGTGATCGACACGAGGCCAGCCAATGCACCGTTCAGCACCATGGTCAGGTCGACCTTCTTGTAGAGGATCTGCGTCAGGATCAGCGCGGCCACCGCACCGGCGGCTGCGGCCATGTTGGTGTTGGCGAAGATGATCGCGACAGCATTGGCGTCAGCCTCGGTGCCCAGTGCCAATTGCGATGCACCGTTGAAGCCGAACCAGCCCATCCACAGGATGAACGTGCCCAGGGTCGCCAGCGCAAGGTTGGAACCGGGCATCGGGTTGACCCGGCCATCCTTGTATTTGCCCAGACGCGGGCCAAGGATCAGCGCACCAGCCAGGGCCGCAAAACCACCAGCGGCGTGGACCAACGTGGAGCCGGCGAAGTCATAGAAACCCATCTCGGACAGGAAACCGCCGCCCCACTGCCAGGATGCCTCGATCGGGTAGATGAAGCCTGTCAGGACGACCGTGAAGATCAGGAAGGGCCAGAGCTTGATCCGCTCGGCCAGGGTACCTGACACGATTGATGCGGTGGTGGCGCAGAACATCAGCTGGAAGAAGAAGTCCGAGCCGGTGGCATAGCCGGTTTCCAGCGCAGGATCGCCGCCGACGCTGGCAGTTGCGAAAAGCGGGCCAAGCACGCCCTGCATCCACCAGCCGTCACCCGGATACATCAGGTTGTAGCCAACCATCCAGTACATGATGGCTGCGATGGCGAACAAGGCGATGTTCTTGGTCAGCTGTGTGGCCACGTTCTTTGACCGCACCAGACCGGATTCCAGCATGGCAAAGCCAGCGGCCATCCAGAACACCATGAAGCCGCCGATCAGAAACAGCAGCGTGTTGAAGATGAAGGCGTTATCCACCGCGGGTGCTGCCTCGGCCGTGTCCTGGGCCAGACCCATCACCGGAACAGTGGCCAATGCTGCGGCAAGTGGCAGCCATTTCAGAGATTTCATGTCCATGTATCCTTTCCCCCGGCGCGGTTCAGACCGCGTCCTCGTTTGTTTCGCCGGTCCGGACGCGCACGGCTTGCGCCACATCCAGCACGAAAATCTTGCCGTC
>NCJR01000096.1:7210-13453 GCA_002282555.1 Rhodobacterales bacterium 34-62-10 | reverse complement strand
CGGTCAGTGCTTCACGGACCTCCTCGAGCTTGAACGGCTTGATCGTTGCAATGATGAGTTTCACCTTGGTCCCCTTCGTCTGGAGCGGGATGAGGCCCGCATGTTGCAGTTGCAGCAAAACGGACAGGACGGTGTGAATGAAAGGCCGGGGCGCAGAATCCAGCCCATGCTTTTGGATATCTGCATAATTTTTATGCGACCGCGACTTGATGCCTAATTTTTCATCTAAACAAAAACGGGAAAGCCGCGCGGCAAGGGTCAACATTCCATCGCGGCGTCGCTATATTCTCCAAAACAACAGGCGCCGGGCAAAACAGAGCATGAGTGATTCAGGTCGCAGGAAACCACCCTTGGTGGCGGATAGACGCACTGCCGCGAAAAAGCCCGCAGCGCCGAAACCGGTGAAGAGCAAACCCGCACCGCGCCGCAACAGCCGCTCGCGCAATCCGGTGATTGCGGTGATCGTGGGGCTGTTCACGGTGATCTGGCGGGTGATCTGGGGCTTTACCTGGCGGGTCGGCTTGATCACCGTGCTGATCATCGCTGGCGCAGTCGCCTATTTTTACACCACCCTGCCCGAGGCCAACGCCCTGCTGGATGGGCGGCAGCGGGGTTCGGTGACCTTGCTGGATGCCGATGGCCGCGTCTTTGCATGGCGTGGTGACCAGTTCGGAGGTGTGGTCAGTGCCGACGCCATCTCGCCGCATCTGAAAAATGCGGTCATTGCGACCGAGGATCGGCGTTTCTACCGTCATTTGGGAGTCTCGCCACGGGGTATTGCCAGCGCCATCCGGATCAACCTGCGCGAGGGGCGCGGACCTCTGTCTGGCAACGGCGGCTCGACCATCACGCAGCAGACGGCCAAGCTTCTTTGTCTTGGGGTCCCCTATGATCCGGCGCAGTGGAAATCGGAAGCCGAGTATGAAGCTGATTGCCGCCGGGGATCGCTGTCGCGCAAGATCAAGGAGGCGATCTATGCCTTTGCGCTTGAGACCAAGTATACCAAGGACGAGATCCTTTCGATCTATATCAACCGAGCCTATCTGGGGGGCGGCGCCTTTGGAGCCGAGGCTGCGGCACAACGCTATTTCGGGAAAACGTCGGGTCAGGTGAATCCGGCGGAAGCGGCGATGCTGGCGGGTCTGTTGACAGCACCCACGAGCCTTGCACCGACCAACAACCTGCAACGATCCCAGAACCGCGCGGCCACCGTGATCCGGCTGATGGAAGAGCAGGGATATCTGAGCGAAGCCGAGGCGCGTGAGGCCTTGGACAACCCAGCGCGACTGTCCGAGGCGGCAGAGGCGCGGGCAGGCGGTTTCTTCGCGGACTGGGTGATGTCGTCAGGCCCCGAATATTTCACGCGCAACACCACCGAGGATGTGGTGATCCGCACCACTCTGGACCCGCGCATCCAGAAAGCTGCCGAAGAGGCGATGCTTTACATCTTTGAAAACAAGGTGCGTGACGGATCCAAGGCGCAGGCCGCGATTGTGGTGATGTCATCGGACGGGGCTGTGCGTGCGATGGTCGGCGGGCGCGACACCAAGGTTGTCGGGGCCTTCAACCGCGCCACGCAAGCCCGCCGGCAGACGGGGTCCGCTTTCAAACCCTTTGTGTATGCGGCAGCGCTGGATCTTGGATATTCGCCCAACGATATCATTGAAGATGCGCCCTACTGTGTGAATATCGCGGGATCGGGAGAATGGTGCCCCAACAATTATGACCGTAAATTCAACGGGCCCGTGACGATGACCGAGTCATTGACCCGTTCGCTCAATATCCCGGCGGTGAAGGTGGCGCAGACCGTGGGACTTGAGACGGTAAGGAACGTAGCCGCGCAATTCGGTATCCAGTCGGATCTGGCCGCAGGGCCGGCATTGGCATTGGGTGCATCCGAGGCGACGCTGATCGAAACCACCGGTGCCTTTGCCGGGATACTGAACGGTGGGTCTGCCGTGACGCCTTATGGCTTGATCGAGTTGCGGATGCAGAGCGAAGACGCGCCGCTGATGACCGCGACGGGCGGGATGGGCGAGCGCGTGATCCGGCAGGACGCGGCCGAGCAATTGACGTGGATGCTCCATCAGGTGACGACACGCGGGACGGGAACGAAGGCAAATCTTGCAGACCGCGAAGTGGCAGGCAAAACGGGCACGACACAGGCTGCGCGTGATGCGTGGTTCATCGGCTATTCCGCTGATTACGTGGCAGGCGTGTGGATGGGGTATGATGACAACACACCGTTGACTGGGGTGACCGGCAGCGGCCTTCCTTCGGAAATCTGGCACGAGGTGATGGTGCGCGTCCACGAAGGGTTACCGCCCCGTCCGCTTCCGATGCAGGCCCCGGCGCAAGTCGCGCCGCCTGCACCGCAACCCGGCGCAGGTCAGGGAATGACCCAGAACCAAGGCAATCAGGGCGGCGGCACGACCAATGGCCAGCCAGAAACGCAGACCGCAATCGAGCAATTGTTCCGCGATCTGTTCGGCGGCGGCCGCAACTGATCAACGGGATGATCGCAACTAGAAAGGCGCGCCCTGACAGGCGCGCCTTTTTCAATTCCGCAGTCTTGTTTGCCTTCAGGTCGCGGCACGCAGATCCGTGATCATCGCGTCGATATCGCCTCCGCGCCGATCAAGCATCGCGCCAATTTCGGTCCGCTCGGTCAGCAGCATGTTGATGCCTTCGATGAACAGGTTGAAAAACAGGTCCTTGCCGCTGCGATCCGACACAAGGAAGGTCACTTCGAAGGGCGCCTGACCGCGCAGGATGGCAACGCTCTTGACCTCATAGAAATTATTGACCGCCCGGGCCTCTTGCACCTCGATCTGGCCACCAATGAACTCTCGGAAGCGGCGCCCGTATTTCACCGAGATATAACGCTGGAACACCGTGGTGAACGCGCCCATCTGTGCGGGGGTCGCACGTCTGCTGTCGACACCCAGCGCGTAGCGGGCGATGGTCGGTACATCCGCGTAGCGTTTGAATATCCTCTCGAACTCGACATACATAGCCTGTTCGGATTTTCCCGACGCGATGACGGCGTTGATATCGGCCACCAACGCGTCAACCAGCGTTTTTGCACGCGCCTGTGTCATGGCCTGCGCCGGCAGCGGCAGACTGGCCCCCATCACGGCCAATCCTGCGCCCAGCGCAAGGGACGACACGGCGAAACGGCGGGTCACATCATTCTTCATAGGGGTCCTCATAGGGGTCTGCAGCGTCCAGCGCATATGGGTCGTCATAATCCGCATCTCCACCACCGCCCAGTTCAAACCGTCTGCTCTGCAGGTAAATAAGTCGCGATTGGGCATAGCTGTCGGCACTGTCATAGAGCACGGAATCGATGGTATCGCCAAAGCGCCCACGATCCCCGATCACGTCGACGACCTGCACGCCAACACGCAGGTCGTTCTGATCGCCAGACAGAGCCTCTGGCAGAGGATTGGTGAAAAGATCAACGAAACGTCCCACGGCATCGCGCTGTGTCGCGGGCCCGCGGAAGGGCATTTCGACATAGGCGCCTTCCCCGACACCCCAGACATGCAAGGTTTCGCCAAAGTCGGTATCGTTCTCCTGAAGTCCTGCGATTTCACCGACATCGACAAGACCGGCGAGGCCGATGGTGCTGTTCAGGAAAAAGCGTGTCGTATTGGTCAGGGCACCTTCAAAATCCCCTTGCAGAAGGTTGTTCACCACCATCTGCGGTGTCGACAGGTTGCCTGCAAAATTGTTGACCATCACCTTCATCTCATCCGGTACGGCCTGGTTGTAGCCACGCGACAAGGGGCGCAGGACGCCGCGGTCGATCGCTTTGTTGAATTCATGTACGTTGCGGTTCTGCGCCTCGTAGGGATCGTTGATGCCATCGCGGGCGACATAGCCCTCGGGTGCGGCACAAGCCGACAGGATCACAGCACAGCAAAGCGGAAGCATCCGCACCACAAGTCGGCGGACAGGTTGGGCGCTGGGGCGGTAAGTTGCTTGTGACACTGGATATCTCACAGGTTATATGCTTCTGTTTCATGTGCCTGATGATCGGATCAGACCGTCGCAATGGGTGATGGGCCGTCCCGAGCCTGCGGCGCGCGTCAACCGGAAGTTAGGACCCGTTCATATAGTGTCCACCGTCCGGACGAAAGAGTGCAGGCGACCTGACCGGCGGTTTTGGTGGGACGAGTGGCGGAAAAGGGTGCATGGTGACCAAGGAAACAGAAGCCGGCTTTCAGGAATTGCGCGAAGAGCGGCGTAAATGCCGGCATCTTTTCTGGGCAGTCGGACTGTTCAGTGTGTTTGCGAACCTGCTGATGCTGACGGGTCCGATCTATATGCTGCAGGTCTATGACCGTGTGCTGGGCAGCGGGTCGGTGGCGACACTTGTTGCGCTGACATCACTGGTTGCGTTTCTTTATGGCATCATGGGGTTGCTGGATCACGCCCGCGGGCGGATCATGGCGCGGGCCGGGGCGCGGTTCCAGGCCGGGCTGGATCGGCGCGTCTTTGACGCGGTCTTGCGCAAATCGGCCGGACATCCGCTTGATGCATCCGTTTCTGGGCTGCGTGATCTTGAGGCGGTGCAACGCTTCATGGTGTCGCCCGTGGTGATGGCGCTGTTCGACATGCCGTGGGTTCCGATCTTCTTGCTGGGGATTGCCCTTTTCCACCCATGGCTGGGATATCTTGCCCTGGGCGGCGGTGCGGTTCTTGTACTGCTGACACTGGCGAACCAGATCGCCACCCGCGCACCCGTGGCACAGGCGAATCAGGCGCAGGCGGCCGCCGACACCCTGTCGAGCCAAATCCGGACCGAAGCCGAGATGGTGCAGGCGCTGGGGATGCGCGACGCTGCCTTTGATCGGTGGAAACGGGCGCGGGATGCGGTTCTGACCCGTCATCTTGTGGCCGCTGATCTGGGAGGCGGGTTTGCCGCCGCATCCAAAGGCCTGCGGCTTTTCCTGCAATCGGCGATGCTGGGGCTTGGGGCTTTGCTGGTGATCCGGGGCGAGGTCAGTGCTGGGGCGATGATCGCCGCGTCGATTCTTCTGGGGCGCGCCTTGGCGCCCATCGAACAGGCAATCGGCAACTGGGCGCTGGTCCAGCGCGCCATGCGCGGTTGGTCCGATCTGGCGCGGCTGTTGTCCGAGGTACCGCCTGAATCAACCCGCACAGCCCTGCCGGTGCCGCGTGCCCGGTTGGAGGTACAGGGTTTGACGGTGATACCCCCCGGAGAGAATCAAGCCGTGTTGCGGATGCTGAGCTTTTTGGTGGAGCCGGGTCAGGCTATTGGCGTGATCGGCCCCTCAGGTGCGGGAAAGTCGACGCTGGCGCGTGCCTTGACCGGTGCCTGGCCTGCGGTGGCGGGCAAGGTCCGGTTGGATGGGGCGGCACTGGACCAGTATTCACCCGCTGCCTTGGGCCAGCATATCGGTTATCTGCCGCAGCGGGTGCAACTGTTCGATGGCACCATTGCCGAGAATATCGCGCGCATGTCCTTGACCCCTGATGCCGGTCAAGTGGTGGCTGCGGCACGCAAGGCTGCGGCGCATGAGATGATCCTGAAACTTCCCGATGGCTATGACACGCGAGTCTCTGGCGCGGGTGGGCGGTTGTCAGGTGGGCAAATCCAACGGATCGGGCTGGCGCGTGCCATGTATGGCGATCCGGTGATCCTTGTGCTGGATGAGCCGAACTCCAACCTCGACAACGAAGGCTCGCAAGCGTTGAACAGCGCGATCCGGTCTTTGAAGGACGCTGGACGATCCGTTCTGATCATGGCGCACCGCCCCGCAGCAATCCAGGAATGTGACATGATTTTGGTGATGGATGGCGGCGCGCGTGCAGCGTTTGGTCCAAAGGATGAGGTTTTGCGGCAGGTTTTGAGCAATCACGATGCGGTACAGTCCAGCATTGCGCAGGGTCTGGGTGGAGGTGTGCGTTGAGCCTTCAGTCATCAAGAGAGTTTCCTGTTCGCGGTCCCATGATCATCGGTCTGGCGGCACTTGTCCTGTTGCTTGGGGGGTTCGGTGCTTGGGCCGGGTTCGTGAATATCTCGGGCGCTATCATCGCCAGCGGACGGATCGAGGTGGATCAGAACCGTCAGGTGGTTCAGCATCCAGATGGCGGTGTGGTCAGCGAAATCCTTGTGACCGAAGGGATGACGGTTGCTACGGATCAAATCCTGATCCGGCTGGATCCGACCGGTCTGAAGTCAGAGCTGTCGATCATTGAGGGTCAGTTGTT
>NCJR01000096.1:0-7197 GCA_002282555.1 Rhodobacterales bacterium 34-62-10 | reverse complement strand
TACTGGTCGCGGCTGCTGCCTTGAACCCTGAGGTGGCACAGCTGATGCAGGGGCAGACACAGCTTCTTGAGGCGCGGACCACATCACTGGCCAGTCAGGTCGAACAACTGGGCAAGCGCAGCCAGCAGATCGAGGCGCAGATCGAAGGGATCGCCGCGCAGCGTGCAGCGCTGATGCTGCAACTGGGTTTTATCGAAGAGGAACTGGCGGATCAGCAAAGCCTGCTTGATCGCGGACTTGCGCAGGCCAGCCGCGTTCTGGCGTTACAACGTGAACAGGCGCGGCTGGACGGGCAAATCGGCGCATTGACTGCAGAGACCGCGACGGCCGAGAGCCGGATCACGGAAACGGAGATCGAGATTCTGCGTCTGACGGATACCCGCCGCGAGGAGGCGATCACCCGCCTGCGCGATCTTCAATTCCGCGAACTGGAACTGGCCGAACAGCGCCGCGCGTTGATGCAACGTTTGGACCGTCTGGACATTCGCGCGCCTGTTGCGGGGATCGTCTATGGTTTGCAGGTGTTTGCACGTCGCGCAGTGCTGCGCCCGGCTGATCCGGTACTTTATATCGTGCCGCAGGATCGCGCCTTGGTGATCATGGCGCAGGTCAATCCGATGAACATCGATCAGGTCTATCCGGGGCAGGACGTGACCCTGCGGTTTTCGGCCCTTGATCAGCGGCGTACCCCGGAACTTGTGGGGCGCGTCTTGCAGACATCTGCTGATGCGTTTTCCGATCCTGCGACCGGGGCCACGTTCTACAGAACCGAGATCGTTCTGGCCGAGGGCGAGATAGACCGCCTGCCCGAAGGCACCGCTCTGGTGCCCGGCATGCCCGTTGAGGCATTCATTCGCACGGGAGATCGGACCACGCTGAACTATCTGGTCAAGCCACTGGCGGACTATTTCAGCGCTGCGCTGCGCGAGGAATAGGGACTGTTCGACGGCGCCTTCTTTCGGGTTCCAATCCCTGCGGAAGATCGCTAGCGTCTTGTCAAAATAACCTGTCAGACAAGGAGCACCGCCATGACCAGTGCCATTGAAACCCGCCTCGCTGCCCTTGGCGTTACCCTGCCCGCAGCGCCCGCGCCCGCCGCGAATTATGTCCCTTTCGTGCAGACGGGCGATCTTGTGTTCGTGTCTGGGCAGATCTCGAATGGGCCAGATGGTCTGATCACGGGCAAACTGGGCGAGGGAATGGATGTGGCTGCTGGTGCCGCCGCTGCCAAAGCCTGCGCGATCAGCCTGCTGGCGCAGTTGAAAGCCGCCTGTGATGGTGACATCGACCGTTTGGTGCGGGTTGTGAAGCTGACAGGGTTCGTCAATTCGACCCCGGATTTCACCGATCAACCCAAGGTGATCAACGGTGCCTCGGATTTCCTTGTCGAGGCGTTGGGCGACATCGGTCGCCATTCGCGCTCGGCCGTGTCTGCTGCATCCTTGCCTTTGGGTGTGGCTGTTGAAATCGAAGCCATTTTCCAGATCAGATGAACCGCCTGCCCGATGCCTTTCTGAAGGCCCCGATTGCCCATCGCGCCCTGCATGATGTGACCGCAGGACGCCCGGAAAATTCGCCAGCCGCGATCGAAGCGGCCTGTGCCGCCGGCTACGGGATCGAGATTGACCTCCAACTGTCCTCGGACGGGGTGGCGATGGTATTTCATGACTATGATCTGAAACGACTGACAACCGAGACCGGTCCGGTTCGCCAGCGCAGTGCTGCGGATCTGGGGCAGATCACGCTCAAAGGTGGGACCGATACGATTCCCACGTTGGCCCAAGTCTTGGCGCAGGTCGCGGGCCGTGTGCCGCTGCTGATCGAGATCAAAGATCAGGACGGGGCCATGGGCGGCAGCGTCGGTGCGTTGGAGGCGGCAACCGCACGCGCACTGGACGGATATGACGGTCCTGTCGCGGTCATGTCATTCAACCCCCATTCCATGATCGCAATGGCGGGGCTGGCCCCTGATATTCAGCGTGGGCTGACCACTTGCAACTATACGGAGAAGGATTGGCCGCTGCTGCCTGCGGGCACTCGTGCGCGGTTGAGGGATATTCCTGACTATGACGCGGCAAAAGCCTGTTTCATCAGCCATCAGGCCAGTGATCTGGGCGCGGCCCGTGTCGCAGACCTCAGGGCGCGGGGGGCGGCGATTCTGTGTTGGACGATCCGGTCAGCGGCGGCCGAGCATGAGGCGCGCCGCATTGCACAGAATGTCACATTCGAGGGCTATGCCGCAGAAATCCCGGCTTGATCGACCCTGTTACGGCCCCAGATAGAAGGGTGCAGCAAGAGGGCGCGCCGCTATGAAGGACGATACGATCGAGATAGCCATGTTGGGCAGCATCTCTGAAGTGGCGCAAGCCGACTGGGACGCTTGCGCCTGCCCCGAGGCGGCGGATGGTGGGCGTCCTGAGGATCCCTTCACCACATGGCGGTTCCTGAGCGCGTTGGAGCAGAGCGGGTCGGTGGGGACGGGGTCCGGCTGGCAACCGCGTTATCTGACGGCGCGTCAGGGTGGCCAGTTGATCGCTTGCGCCCCGATGTATGCCAAGTCACACAGTCAGGGCGAATATATCTTTGATCACAATTGGGCGCATGCCTATGAACGCGCGGGCGGGCGGTACTATCCCAAGCTTCAGATTGCGGTTCCCTTCACGCCCGCCACAGGACGACGGTTTCTGACCCGGCCAGGGTTTACTGAAACCGGCATCGCGGCTTTGGTGCAAGGTGCAGTTGAACTGACCGCCAATAATAGCCTGTCGTCCCTGCATGTGACATTCTGCACGCAGGCCGAGGCCGAGGCGGGCGAAGCTTTGGGTCTGCTCCGCCGGGTGACGCAGCAGTATCACTGGGAGAATGACAGCTACGCCGATTTTGACGGATTTCTAGCGTCACTGTCATCGCGCAAGCGCAAGATGATCCGGAAGGAACGCGAGCGGGCCAATGCCTTTGGGGGGCAGATCGTATCGCTGACGGGCGATCAGATCGAGCCGTGGCATTGGGAGTATTTCTGGCGGTTCTATCAGGATACAGGCGCGCGGAAATGGGGCACGCCCTATCTGACGCGGCGGTTCTTTGACATTGCCCATGAGACATTGCGCGACGACATGCTGCTGGTACTGGCGATGCGGGACGGGGTTCCGGTTGCAGGGGCGCTAAATTTCATTGGGCGGCAGGCGCTTTTCGGCCGTTACTGGGGCTGTGTCGAGGATCACCCCTGCCTGCATTTCGAGGTCTGCTATTATCGTGCGATGGACTTTGCCATCGCCAAAGGCTTGGCGCGGGTCGAGGCAGGCGCGCAGGGCGAGCACAAGTTGGCGCGCGGCTATCTTCCGGTGCCGATCCATTCGCTGCACTGGGTGCGCGAACCCGGCTTTGCCGAGGCGGTTGCAAATTATCTGGCCGCGGAACGCCGCGCGGTTGAGGAAGACATCGAGGTTCTGACGGCTTATGGTCCGTTCAGAAAATCACATGTGGAGGAACAGGAATGACCGAACGCCTCAGCGATACGGGCCGCAAGACAATGCTTGAGCCGCTGTTCGAGAACGGCTGGCACATGGTCGAAGGTCGTGACGCCATCACCAAAACCTTCCAGTTCAAGGATTTCACCGAGGCTTTCGGCTGGATGACACAGGCGGCACTTTGGGCCGAGAAATGGGGGCATCACCCGGAATGGTCCAACGTTTACAAAACCGTAACCGTTGTGCTGACGACCCATGACGTGGATGGTTTGTCCGCGCTGGATGCCAAGCTTGCCCGCAAGATGGACAGCCTTTGACTGAGAACTGAGAGAAGGACAAAGACAGACCCATGCAGAACCTGATGACCACCGAGCTTTGGAACGGAACCACGCTGGCCGACGTGCTGACACTGCAATTTCTGGCAACGATCGCCGGATCTTTCGTCGGCGCGCTGGCGATTGTTCTGGGTGGTTTTTTCCTTGCCAGTTGGGCGCGGAACAGGGTGATCGGGTTGTCACGCCGATATGGGCGGCTGGATGCGACATTGTTCAGTTTTCTGGGCAATATCCTGCGATACGTGATCCTTGCTTTCGCGGCTTTGTTCGTCCTGAACACATTCGGGATCCAGACCACGTCGATCGTGGCGGTCATCGGTGCTGCGGGTCTGGCCATCGGTCTGGCCTTGCAGGGCACGCTGTCGAATGTTGCAGCAGGGGTGATGATCATCCTGTTTCGTCCCTTCAAGAACGGCGATTTCGTCGAAGTCGCGGGACAGATGGGCACGGTTCAGGAGATATCGCTGAATTGTACCGAGCTGTCCTCGTTGGACAATGTGCAGATCATCATCCCCAACAGTCAGGTCTGGGGCAATGTGATCACCAATTATTCAGCCTATGCCACCCGCCGCGCGGAATGGGTGTTCGGCGTTTCCTATGGGGCTGACCTCAAGCGGGCGGAAGGCATTATCCGTGACACGATCATGGCTGATCCGCGCTCGATGACCGAGCCTGCACCCTTTGTGCAGGTCAATAATCTTGGCGATTTCTCGGTCGATTTTCTGGTGCGCGTGTGGTGCTCTTCGGATGATTATTTCCAGTATCAGGCCGACATGAAACGTGCCGTGAAAGAGGCGCTAGACGCAGGCGGGGTCGAAATTCCCTTTCCCACAAGGACAATGATCAACGCTGCATGACAAGGCAAAGGCGTGTCGTCACGGGATCATGACTTGAATAAAATTATATCGTGTGCGATATAAGCGTCAGCGATTTGATTTGGAAAGGACACGCGAGATGACAGTCGATGTGAAATACCGCACGCAAGCCACTGCAACCGGAGGTCGGGACGGCCATTCTGCAACCAAGGACCGGGCCGTGGATGTCAAGCTAGTGACTCCGAAGGAACTGGGTGGCGCAGGTGGAGACGGCGTGAACCCCGAACAGTTGTTCGCGACCGGCTATGCTGCTTGCTTTCTGGGCGCGCTCAAGTTCGTGGCGGCACAAGCCAAGGTCAAGGTTCCCGCCGAAGCGACCGTGACTGCCGATGTGGGTATCGGACCGCGCGCTGATGGGGGCGGTTTCGGGCTGGATGTGGCTTTGACTGTCACTTTGCCGGGGATCGAGCATGACGTGGCGGACGACTTGATCGCCAAGGCGCATGTCGTGTGCCCCTATTCGCACGCTACACAAAACAACATCAATGTGAGCCTGTCGCGCGGCTGAATGCCCGCAAAGGGAAGGCACGTTTGGACACCCCCGCCGGTTTGCGCCGACGGGGGTTTTCTTATGATGCGAGCCTGGATCAGATCGCCGCCAGCAACGCCTCACCACCGGAAACCTCGCAGGTGCCGGGGCTTTCTTCGGGGTGGAATACGGTGACGACGCCGTCCTCGACCAGCATCGCATAACGCTTGGAGCGTGCGACCAAGCCGGCAGGCGGCGCGTCGAAGTTCATGCCGATTGCCTTGGTGAATTCGCTGGACGCGTCCGAGAGCATGGTGATCCCGGCAGCCGTTGCGCCGGTCGCTTCACCCCATGCCTTCATCACGAAGGGATCATTGACGCTGATGCAGATGATCTCGTCCACGCCTTTGGCGGCGAACTGATCCTTGGTCCGGATGAAACTGGGCACATGGGCGGAATGGCAGGTGGGCGTAAAGGCACCCGGCACGGCGAAAAGGGCGACTTTGCGACCCTTCAGTTTGTCGGCCAGTGCCACGGCTTCCGGCCCTTTTTCACCCATTTTCACAAGTGTCGCGTCGGGCAGCTTGGCCCCTGTCGAAATCGTCATAGCGTCCCTCACCTTGGGTTTGCGTTTTCCGATGCCCCCGATATAGGGTGCCGCGCAACGCGAAACCAATACTTTCGAAAAGGAGTGGCCATGACGCATGTTGTCGTGATCGGCGCAGGGCAGGCCGGATCATCGCTTGTGGCGAAATTGCGCAACTCCGGTTTCGAGGGAAAGGTGACGTTGATCGGCGCCGAGGCAGTGCCCCCCTATCAGCGCCCTCCCCTGTCCAAGGCCTATCTGCTGGGCGACATGACGCTGGACCGGCTGTTCCTGCGGCCCGAGAGTTTTTATGGTGAACACGGCATCGATCTACGCCTGAATACGCGGGTGACGGGGATCGACCGGGCGGCGCGCCATGTGCATCTTGGAGATGAGGTTATCGCCTATGATCATCTGGTTCTGACCACGGGGTCCGAGCCGCGCCGCCTGCCCGCCAGTATCGGCGGTGCGTTGGGCGGTGTGTTCGTGGTGCGTGATCTGGCAGATGTGGATGCGATGGCGCCGCATGTGGTGGCGGGCCATCGCGCGCTGATCGTGGGCGGTGGTTATATCGGACTTGAGGCGGCGGCCGTTGCCGCCAAGCGCGGCTTGCAGGTCACGCTGGTCGAGATGGCGGACCGCATCTTGCAAAGGGTCGCTGCACCCGAAACTTCTGATTACTTCCGGGCGCTGCATCAATCACATGGCGTAACGATCCGCGAGGGCGTGGGGCTGGATCGTTTGCTGGGTGACGGTCAGGTCACCGGAGCAAGGCTGAGTGACGGGACCGAGCTGGCGGTCGATCTGGTCATCGTTGGCGTCGGCATCTCTCCCGCGACAGAATTGGCCGAGGCTGCGGGGCTGGAGATCGAAAACGGCATCAAGGTGGACGCGCAGGGCCGGACTTCTGATCCGGCGATCTGGGCTGCGGGGGATTGTGCATCCTTTCCATGGCGCGGCGGGCGTATCCGTTTGGAAAGTGTACCCAATGCCATTGATCAGGCCGAATGCGTGGCCGAGAACATCATGGGCGCGGCCATGGCATATATCGCCAAACCTTGGTTCTGGTCGGATCAGTATGACGTGAAGCTGCAGATTGCAGGATTGAACGCTGGATATGACCGCACCGTTGTGCGGGCTGGTGACAAACCGGGGAGCCAGTCCGTCTGGTATTTCCGTGGGCATGACCTGCTGGCCGTGGATGCGATGAACGATCCGCGCGCCTATATGATCGGCAAGCGGCTGATCGAAGCGGGGCAGTCGCCATCACCTGCCGCCGTTGCTGATCCCGAAACACCGCTGAAATCGCTGATGCCCGCGTGAGGATTGTCGCGGGGCGTTTTCGAGGCCGCGCACTGGCCGCTGTGGGCAAGGGTGACCCTGCCGCTCACCTGCGCCCCACCAGTGACCGCACTCGCGAGAGCCTGTTCAATATCCTGGCCGGGGGGCGCTTTGGTGACCCGAT